>CAYVTK010000001.1:0-21413 GCA_964454465.1 uncultured bacterium
CAATTGCAAAATTTGATTTTTTAATTTTATTATTACTAATAATAAAACCAAATGAGCTATAAAAATCTGAAGTTTGATTAGATACATAATCTGTCTTATTTAAAAAATCTCCAAATGTATCAAAAACATCGATACTTCGCCTTTCAAAAAGAAGTTTAGACATAATTTGAAAATCAAAAGATATTCCTTTCTTTCCACCAGAAAGATAAGATAATCTAGCAGGATTCACAGCAGTTATACTACTTGAAGTGGCCGTTGAGACATAAGTATTTGCAAGACTCATGGATCGAGCATCACCAAATTGTATATTTTCACCTAAGATTCTATTAAAATAAGATTGAGAGAATATAAGTGATGACAATAGAACACTATAAATAAATTTTATCAATATATCCTTTTCTTTAAATTTCATAATCTATCTGCAATCTATAATCAAGTTTTTCATCTAAAAAGTAACCATTTGGAATATAATATCCTGAAGCATCAACACCTTGAAATCCTGTATTTGGGTTAGTCCATGTATGACTAACCTTGAAGCTTATTCTCATAGTGTCAACTGGGTTCAATCCAAATGCAAACCACATATTAGTTAAACCAAAATCCGTATCAAATATTTTAAAATCACTATAGTCTATATACCATAAAAATCCCTGTGCATATAAAGCTCCTGCTGTAAGTTGTAACTTTACAGGACTACCAGTTTGGAAATTATGATGAAAACTAAACCCTAATGATTCATCTGGGAAACCCGCATCTCCTACATTCATTGATGTAATATATGGATTTATAGGATCAATTAATCTTGGTCTTGGAGAAAAGCGGGCATTATTCCATGCATACAATAATTCTAGATGGTTATAGTTTGATAATCTTAATTTAAATCTAATACGAGCCTCTTTAATCAGATAGGTATGATGACTTACTGTATAAGGGTCTCGTGATTGTAATTTATATCTGAAATAAATTCGATAATTAAATAAAGGTCTCCATTCAAGATTTGTAACCATTCTATAGTATCTTGCAGCATCAGCTTTTCTACTCCAAAAATCCCATTGTAATCCTAATACAAAATTTTGATGAAATTGATATCTTGATTCTATATATGTACCTTTTTCAGATTGTGGTTGAGTTGCAGATTTAGCTAAATGTGCATATATTGGATCAGCGAGCCAATATTCATCTTCTAAAATTGTATTTTTATAACGTGAATAATTA
This sequence comes from uncultured bacterium, assembly GCA_964454465.1. Lineage (GTDB taxonomy): Bacteria > Fidelibacterota > Marinisomatia > SCGC-AAA003-L08 > D37C17. The sequence goes on from CAYVTK010000001.1 coordinate 1,216, forward strand.
GAAAATGATTTTTGATATGGATTATCAAATTCAAGATCATAATTTCTATGTACAATTAAAATATTAAAATTATCAAACTGTATAAATCCATTTACAATTAAAGCTCTTGGATTCTCTTTATTACTATGGAGTATATCTTTATCATCTTTATTTAATACGGCATACTCAAATTGGAAGGCAATATTCTCTATAACCGTATTAAAATCAAAACCCCATACACGTCTTGAAGATTTTGCTTCTTTCCAGTGCCAATTCCGAGGCAAAAAACGAAAACTCTGTAATTCTGAACTATTAGAGTACATTGCTTCTACTTCTGGGTCAGCAGAATTACTTGAAGGATAATTTAAATAAAATACATCTCCGGAATATTCATCATAGTCATTAACATATTGGTCTCCTTCACAACAAAAACAACCATCTCCATTTGAATCAAAAATCGGGTTATCTTCAGTGCAATTAAAGGTATCAAGCTCAGGAGTTATATCACCACCACCACCTGTGAGCGTATTAATAATTTGAGGATCTAAAACTCTATCATATAGGCTTTCATAATATGTTGCTCCAATATTAGTACCTTCATTAATCGAAAATCTAAAATTCCCACCAAATGTTCTTTCTTTTAAAGCATCTATCATATTTTCATAAACAAAATTGCCTTCACTATATCCTAATCCCAAACGAGGTCTCATAATTATAAGTGAAGTAAAACTACCATCTTCATTAATCACTGCATCTCTTTTATCATCAGAAAGGAATAGAGATAAACGTAATTTTTTATTTGATATTTGTAGACCAATTCCATTTAAAGTTAATTCTTGAGATCTTGATATATCAGGAGAAATTCCAGATTTTCTTTTATTCCATTTATAGCCTGTAAATCGTGCTCTTCTTGAATCACCAGATGAAAAGACAAGTCCTTGCCCATATGTTGCAGAAAAATTACCAAAAATTAAATGATCTATCTTAAAAGAATCAGACTTATTAGAAATACTCACATCATTAATACCTAAATGCATTTTATTGGTATAAATAGCATATGGATCAGCCGTATTATTATATCGTAAATGACTTGCAGTAAAATTATTATTACCTGCATGAAAACGATAAAATATTGAGGGGTTTTCTGTGCGATCAATATATATTGAAGATTCTTCTTCTTCATCAATACCTGATAACGATGGATATGAATTAATAATTGCTTCATATCTAAAAAATGTTTCATTACCATGTTCACCTATTTCATTATCAAATGAAATTCTATTAAGAACATTCTTATAACCGTAGTATGAAATACCTGGAGAATTTTTAAGCTCAAATGTACCTCTAATTTTACCTCTTTTCTGTTGTTTTAATACAGCTACAGCATCTATGGGACTGACATTAGGAATTTCATTTAGCTGATCATATGTAATTTTATTAGGATTATATTTTTTAGGATACCCCAATATACTTTTAGGAATATCTATTCTTGCACTACCTGTATTAGTAAAATTTATTTTGACAAGAGATTTAATAGCATGAATATCATAAATAGTAATATCCTCTACATTGAGTAAATCATAGATATCATCTATTTTTTGATTAATAAGATACTCTGTAATCGAAACAATTTTTTCTTCTGATAATGGCAATATCATCAATTCTTCAAATGTAGAATAATTAATATCAAGTTTATCTGCATTAGAATACAGAAATGAAAATATCAATAATATAGCAAATCTTATTAACATCAAAATTTAAATCCTATTTCTGCATTATGAGTTAGAGGCAATACAGGGTGTGTAATTAAACTATAAATAAATGATGCACGATTATTTATAGGTGTTATAAAACCTAAGCCTAATCTATTTGGCTTCATTTGTATTCCTGTACGTAAGGTAAAATATTTATGTATTTCAAATTCAACTGCAAAACGGAAATGATTCGTTTTCGATCCTAATAATCGTTCATAACTAAAACTTGTTATTAATTTTTTTATAGGCAAATAACTAAAACCAATATTTATTTTTTTAGGTAGAAAATTAGTATATGATCCCGATCCTATTAATGGAGAATTAATATTTTTGATAAAAGCTCCCAGAAAAACTTTCTCTCTTAAAGAAGCCCATATTCCAAAATCAAGCCCTATTGCACTTCTATCTCTATTAGAAAGACCATCAGAACCATCTCCGGTTACACCTGATGATCTATTTTGTTGTAATAAAAAATAATTTGCATTATATCCCAATCTAAGAGTTGAATTACTGTCCTTCAAAAGGGTAAAGCCATGACTTAGAGTTATAGCACGCTCTGATAGTAGGGCTAAGTTTGGAAGACCTTTCGCATTTGTACCTAATTGCTGAATCGTTAATGATAAATTTGTGTTTTTATTGGGTTTATATAGCAAAGAACAATACTCATAACCTAAAAAATCTGTTTCATAGAATACTGCAGATCCCATAATAATAGATGCTTTGACATTAGAAGATACATTAGCAGGGTTATTGATAATATTTTCAACACCGCCGGGGCTTGAAACTGCAGAGCCTGCTAGAGCAATAGATTTAGAATTATTAAATGAGTTATTAGTAATTACTTGAGAAAATAAACAATTAAAAATCAATAATAATAGGACTCGTTTAATCAATTTAATAAACTCCCAATACAATAGGGGCAACATCCTGTGCTGATTCCCCTGAAAAAAGATTTGTTGTCTCAATATGCATTAAATATGTTCCAGGAGGAACAATTTGTCCTAGATGAGTTCGTCCATCCCAATCAGATTGGTCTTCCATGCGATAGATACTACCTGAATTCTCATAATAATTTTCAAATAATGTAGTAATAATATTTCCATTAAAATCAAACACTCTAACAACAACTTTCGAATTAGATGGAAATGAAAAACTGTAGTCTAATCTTTCTCCTAATGTTGGAATAAGAACAAATGGAGCTGGATCTATACTAGGCTTAATAATATTTTCTTTAACATACAACCCATTTCCATTAAACTCATCAATTATATAAATGTCATATGGTGAGGCGACCTCAAATTGATAAGAACCATTATAAATATTTGGAGTACCTTTTACTACAATAGAATATTCTGTTAAATTTCCAGAATCAAACATACTTGCTATTTCAGGATCATCCAATAAAACATCCCAATCCCAAATAACAAGGTCAATTTTAGCCAGCCTATCAAAACTTGCAATATCTAAAAGTTCTATTACTTGTGGTCCATTATTAGGTTCTCTATAATCTCCATATCCAACAACTAAACCCATAATAGCAATAGGACAAGGCAGATCATTTAATGATTCTGATGTAATAATTTCTTCAATGGTAGAACTGACACATGACCCATTATCTTTTATAGCATTAGAGTTATAATTTAAATTATTTGGATCAGTACAACCTAATTGTTCAGGGTCATAAGCCACAACACTAATATCTGATTCATATTCTACTGTTATTTGCCAATCAGTACCAATATCTAATTGTTCATCATCATCACAATTCACTCCAAGCTCACCTATTATTTCTATTTCATACCGTCCTGAAAGAAAGTTTTCCTCAAGTGTTAATGCATTTAAATGTGGTATTTGTGTAATATCAATACTTGTTGGCCATATAGCAAAATCAATTGTATTGCAGTTATCATCTTCAATTGTAAATGAATGAGGACCTCCATATCCTGTAACATCAAAATAATCAATAAGAGTCCCAGATACTGCAATTGTTTCTTCATAAAGAGGACACTCTGATGCAACCGCAGCACCAAGATCATATTTCCCTGAACAGGAAACAATATCATCTTCTTCAAAAGAACAATTATGCATCACATCTGAAATAGAATAATAAGTACAACTTCCATCATTGATTATAGCATCAGGATTATATAGGGGATCTGCTGGTTCTGTACATCCAGCCTGTACTATAACTTCCCATGAATCTTTAAAAACTTCACTTGTTTCGTCATGACCTGTAATACCATTTCCAAAAAAGCTAGGATTATCAACTGGATTACTTTCTCCATCTTCAATATCTGTTTTTCTAACGTAGGCCTCTCCTGAATTATGGTTATCTAATATATTCTCTTCTTGAATATCAAAGGGAGTATCATTTTTATAAGTAGAGATTCCTGTTTTATTTATACCATGAAGAGGAAGACCTTGAGGGTTTCCCCAATAAAAATAATCAATATCTTGTACAAGAGAATTAGAATCTCCATCCCATTTAAATAAGATTAAAACTTCATAACTATTAGAAAGTTCAGCTGACATTCCTATTGTGCTTTGTCCATCAAAAGCATCAAGCATATCAGTTTGAAGATAGAATATCTCAACATCAGAATAATAATTACCATAATAGCTACTAAAACTATTTTCATCATCTAATGCTATAACAATACTTTCATGGGATTCAATTGTTATATTATCAGGAAATTTTGCAATAAAATCATTATTAAATCCAGACCAATAATTACTTCCTGTTGGTAAATTATAGTAATTTGTATTTATAGTTGAAAATTCTGCATCAGATAGATAATAATTTGATAAATTTATATGATTATCTGTTGGATTATAAATAGAGATTAATTCAGCATCAGAAGGCTGGATTACAATTTTATTAAAGATAACGTGATCTGCTTCTAAACAGAATAACGAAGTAAAACATAGCAAGATTAAAACAATATGTTTATACATCAACTAACCAAGAATTGTATTAACAAGCATCACAATATCTACAACATTAATAATACCGTCAGCATTTAAATCTAATAAACAAAATTCATAATCAGGTAAATCAAAATTCGAAGATAAGATTGTATTTACCATCTGTACGATATCTACAACATTAATAAGGTTATCTTCATTTACATCTCCATTAGCGACACATTCTTGATTATCTGATATAATATCTGCAACAAATCTAGGATAGAGGACATATTCACCAAAATAATAATGAACTACACCTGTAATTTGTCCAATACTATCTCCTACTGAGGGACTGATAAATTCACCCTCAAATATATAATCATCTATTTTAGCGATTCCTGTACCATCATTAACATAAATAGAATTATATTCAGAATCAATTGACTCAACTGCAACATTATTAAAAGTTACTAGCATTCCTTCATAAAGTTCTCCCGAATTACTACAATCAGTACCTAAATCACCTGTCGAAATAACAGATGAAACTAATTCATTCCCTGATGATAATATTGTAAGATCAGATATATTTTTAAGTTCTGTCAATCCATAATATTCATCAACTTCTGCATTAAAATTAACTTCAGCTCCAAGATATAAAGTCTCAGAATCTGAAGATGTATATACATAAACTCCTCCTAGCGCAGGCACAGAAAAGTCCTGTATCCAAAAATCTGGGTATTCTGAATCAGCCTTAACAGCAGTTACAATGCCTGTAACATTAATATATTGATTATTCAATATACTAGAATAACAATCATCTCCAGAGCCTACATCTTCAAAACTTTGTATCTCTGGTATTATAACACTTAAATACTCAATATCATCACCACCTAAAATATCATCAATATTTCTGGGATAGATTCTATATAAACCATAGCTATAACCAACAACACCTGTAATAGATGTAAATTCTGAGCCTATGGATGCATTAGGAAAAGATATAGGACTAGTATTATACATATAATCATCAATAAAATAATTATTTCCATTACTATCTGTTACTGTCCATGTTCCATATTCATCAATACTATCAACAACTAAATTTGAAACAGTTACTAACATGCCTTCATAAGATTCTCCTGTATTTGAAGAACTATTACATTCAGTTAAATCTGATGTTGATATAGCCAAAGGTGCAATTACATTTCCTGATGAATTAAGTACAAAGGGCATATCACCATTTACTGTTGGTTCTAACTGAGTAAAACCATAATACTCATTTACTGTTCCTGTAATACTAACATTATCACCTATAGAAAAAGTTTCAAAATTAGATGGTGTATAGACATACATACCTCCCCACGAGTCCTGTCCTTCTTGTTGAAAATAAAAATTAGGATATGATGAAAAATCTCTAACAGCTGTTATAGTTCCTGTTAAAGTTAATTCTTCTCCTAGATAAGAAGAATCATAACAATCAGCACCAATATCTTCTGCATATTGCACATCTGATATTGTTGGAGAACCAACTGTAATTGAGACATAATCAGGCAATGATACTAAGCCTGTATTATCAGTAACTTCAAGAGAAAAAACAATAGTTGTAAATTCATTTGGTGCAACAAAACTAATAACAGGAGATGCAGACTCACCAAAAAATACATCTACCCCTTCTTCTTGAGTCCAAAAGTATGATGTAATATTACCACCATCTGTATCATAACTTGTATCTCCATATAAAATTACAACATCACCATAATTAACAAATAAATCATCTCCAGCAACAGCAATGGGAGCCCCTTCAACATAATCAATAGAAACTTCCGTAGCCTGTATTTTAAAATCATTATAACAATCAACAACTCCAACAACATCATATCCTTGCTCTAGTATCAAGTCAATCTCTAAATCAGATAAACGATCATCAATGACAATATGTCCAGAGCCATCATTAATCTGCCATTCTCCATACTCATTTGGTAGCTCCGTACATGTTGCATTAAGGAACTCTACCCTGACACCCTCATACTGTTCGCTCACATCACCAGTAGACAATAGAATAGGATCAGGCAAGGGATTATCTGTTGATAAAATATTAATCTGAGATGCTTCAATTTCAGTTAAACCATTATATTCTGCTACGGTACCTGAAACTTCAACTTGGTTGCCTTCTACGACTGCTGGAGAATTAGTATAAACCCAAAGTCCTGTCCATGGGCCACTTCCATCTTGAATAAAAAACCCAGAATAAGATACTCCTGTAACAATACCTGTTGTTTGTACCAAGGAACCATCAAGAGGAGATGTATCACCTGTACCTTGAATATCTGTTATTACAACTTCTTGATAGTATAAACAGCTTCCATCATCACTAGTTGCATTAGGATTATAATTGCCAGCATTAGGATCTGTACAACCTGCAATATCTCCAAAATCATGTGGATGATATCCTACATAACCCCAAGTATCTTGTTCAAATACAGCCCATTCTGAGTTTATTGCTGTTGTACCTGCAGATGTGAACCAATCACCATAATTTCCTGAAATTACAGATGACAATCTAACTAAAGTATGATCTTTAGTTGCATCATTAATACCTGCAACATCCCATCCATTACCGGGATCTTCTGCTTCCCATGTTCCAATACAGTCTAATATTGCAAAAGAAGATTCATCTCCTTCTACCAAACAAAATCCATCATCACCATTGCTTAAGTAAGTATGTTGCTGATCACATTCTACTTGAATTATATCATCCGCACTACCATGACATATAACATATACATCACCAGGAGCAATTGATGCTCCTGCATCAAATATATTCCAATAGTCATAAATACCAGCTTCATTTGCTCCATTTGTAGCATTTGGAAATGCATAATTTTCTAAATAAATAGTTTCTGCTGTTCCATTATAAATTTCTAAATACTTATTATTACTTGATCCTTCTGCATATTCTGAGAAGAAAAGATCACTTGCACAATCATCAATTGTTCCATTTCCACCACAAACACCGCATTCATCCAATTCTACTAAGCAATTTCCATCACAATCAAATAATTCATCTGGGTACGCACAAGAACCATTGTCAATAGTAGCATTTTCATTATAATTACAAGCTGATGAATCCATACAACCATAAATATCGCCTGAGGAATCCGTAGAATGATACCCCAAATAATCCCATGTGTCCTGATCATATACTAACCATTCTGAATTAGCATCACTAGTACCAGCAGATGTAAACCAATCTCCATAATTACCTGATAAAACTGTTGATTTACGCACAAGGGTATGATCTTTTGTACCATTAGTAATACCTGCTACATCCCAGCCATCACCTGGGTCTGCATCCCATGTACCAATACAATCTATAAGATTAAAAGATGATTCAGTGCCTTGTACTAAACAATATCCATCATCACCATTACTTAAATATGTATGATTCTCATCACATTCATTTTGGATAAAATCATCTGCACTTCCATGACAAATAACATAAACATCTCCAGGAGATATAGATGCTCCTTCATCAAAAGAATTCCAATATTCATATTCGCCTGGAACAGTAGGAGCATTAGCTGCACTAGGATATGCATATCCGGACAGATCAAGGGTTTCTCCTGTTCCATTATAAATTTCTAAATACTTATTATTACTTGATCCTTCAGCATATTCAGAAAAGAATACCTGAGGAAAAGCAAAATAAATAAAAAGAGTTAAAATAAAATAATTTTGATTTTTTTTCATAAGATTTCCCCTCTAAATAATATGCAAATTAAAATATGCATAAATTGATTATTTTTAATTCTTTAATCAAATAGGCTATACATCTATAAAATTAAATATATAGCCTATTTGAAATTATTATAATACAGTTTATGGTTATCTATCCATTAACAATGGCACTAACCATCTGAACAATGTCAGTAACATTAACAACACCATCCATATTTACATCAGATGTACAAACTAAATCATCTGAAGTATTGCCATTAATAATAAAACCAACAACTAGAACAATATCTGTAACATTCAAGTTTCCATCACTATTAGCATCGCCGTTATAATCACAAGCGCAAGATGATCCATCGCCATTACATTCACCGCAATCATCCTCTACTGCAGAACCACCACATACACCATCACAATCTACATCTGCAGTACAATTGCCTTCACAGTCATAGTTTTCCTCAGCATATGTACAATCACCTTCAGCGCCAGTATTACATGCGGCCTCATCATCGCAAGTAGCAACACTAAAATCATGTGGATGTGAACCTAGGTAAGTCCAATCATTTTGATCAAGTACTACCCATTCTGAGTCATCATCACTTGTACCAGCAGAAGCTTCCCACATACCCGCATTACCTGATGTTACATCAGCTTTACGTACAATAGTATGATCTTTAGTAGCTGCTGAAATACCTGCAACATCCCAACCACTACCTGGATCATCACCCCAATCACCAACACAATCTAGGACTTCAAAACCATCTTGATTACCAAATACTAAGCAATAACCATCATCACCATTACTAAGATATGTATGATAGCCATCACATTCAGCTTGAATTTCATCAGAAGCGCTGCCATGACAAATAACATATACATCACCAGCTGCTACCTCAGCACCTTCAGAGAATGAATTCCAATACTCATAGTTTCCATCAGACCCATTAGAAGAACTTGGGAAGGCATATCCACTTAAAGAAACCGTAGCATCTGTAGGATTATAAATTTCTAAGTATTTATTATTACTAGAACCTTCTGCCGCTTCTGAGAAGAATAAAGGCTCTGATCCACATGATGAACCATCACCATTACACTCACCACATGCATCCAAAGTTGCAGAACCACCACACTCACCAGCACAGTCATTATACAAACATGTACCATCATCAAGTGTTGCATCTGCATTAAAGTTACAAGCCTCTGTATCTGTACAACCTGGAACATCAGATGAAAAATCATGTGGATGACTACCAATATAATTCCAAGTATTCTGATCAAAAACTACCCATTCAGAATCATCAGCATCACTACCAGAAGAGAATTCCCAGTACCCAGCATTTCCAGCTGTTACTTCTGATTTACGAACGATTGTATGATCTTTTGTTCCATTGGCAATACCAGCAACTTCCCATCCACTACCAGGGTCATCTCCAATTGTTCCAATAATATCAAGGAGTGTACCACTGCTAACATGCATTAGGCCTTGTGTATCATCACCATTATGGTATAATGTTCTTGTTTCATCACAGAAAGGGATAATTCCATCTTCATCTGCACTTGAATGACAAACAGTATATGTACTACCTGCGGCTACAACAGCACCGGCAGCAAAAGAATTGCTATATTCCCAATCATCGCAACCATTTGAGCAGTTTACAAATGCATAACCATCTAAACTAACATCTTCATCCGAAGCATTGTACACTTCAAAATATTTATTATTTGATGACCCCTCTGCATGCTCTGAAAAGAATAAATTAGCAGCTTCATCTGGCTCTAAATAACATGGAGCATCAGCATCATCTGATTGATAACCACAATCACAATAATCCCAAACCCATCCTTCACATTGAAAATTTAATGCTGAATTTTCATCATCACACCAACCATCACCAACCCAGCCTAAATAGTAATCATCGAAACAATTACCTGAGCAATCTTCATTAAGGCCAGCAGAAGCACATGATTCAAAACCGCATGTACCATCATCTAAAACTACAGTTCCACAATCACCAGCATCACAATTAAAATCAGCACATTGGAAATCATATCCCCATGCACCATCATCGCAAAGTCCATCACCTACCCAACCAGAAACAGTGCTTGCTGAAGTACAAGTGCCTACACAATCTAAGACACTATCACCACCGCATACACCCGCGCAATCATATCCTTCATCACAAGTATCAGCTGTACCACATGTCCCATCATCAAGCAGACTATCACCACAATCACCATCATCACAGTTGTATTCTGGACAGTTTAAATATAGACCATAAGCGCCGTCATCACAATAACCATCACCTTGCCATGATAAATAAGAAAGATCTACACATTGACTTTCGCAATCAACAAATCCACCTAAATCTTCACATGTAGGATCACCGCCACCATCAGTAGAACCATCATAATTATGGGATCCTACATAGTCCCAAGTATTTTGGTCATATATATACCATTCGCATCCTTCTTCACTAGATGATGTGGCCCAATCCATCCCAGCATGAACATATTCATATCTAACTAATGTATGATCTTTAGTACCATTGGATGTACCACATACTTCCCAACCAGAACCTGGATCACCAGCCCAATCACCAATCCAATCAATTGCATCAAAATTGCCCATTCCTTCTGTGCCTTTTACAAGAGCAAAACCATCATCACCATTACTTAAATAAGTATGATGTTGATCACATTCAGCTTGAATAAAGTCATCTGCTGAACCATGACAAATAACATAAACATCGCCAGGAGCTATAGATGCACCTTCAGTAAATGAATTCCAATATTCATATACACCAGGTTCACCAGGCGCATTTGAAACATTTGGAAAAGCATATCCAGATAGATCTATTGTTTCTGATGTAGGATTATATATTTCTAAATATTTATGATTACTAGAACCTTCAGCATATTCTGAAAAGAATAATTCAGGGTCATGTCTATATTCTATATTAGAAATAACTTCTACATTTTCTTTAGTTTGAACAACTATTTCATCCTTTTCAATTAAAGGATTAGTATATATTGTTGTAGTTGAATTTTGAATATATTTATATTCTTTTGAAGTTGAAGCAAGTACTAATGCAATAGCACAAACTCCAATTAATAGCTTTCTCATTGACTCCTCCTAGTTTAGTTATGAGCTACACAATTAATTTAAATCTATTTTTTCCACACAAGGTTAGTGCATAAAATATACAATGTAAATCAATTTATTAAAAGGAGATTTTTGGTAGTTTTTTTAAAAATTAAAAATACTTTTTAAGTTCAACAGATTTGGGAGTCCCTAATGCAGAATTATCATGGATAATACTGCCAAAAATAATTGCCCAATCTTTGATTTGAAAGCTTAATCCATAAGAGAAATCTTTATAAGAGTCTTTAGAATAGCTTGTACCTAATGCTAGGTTAACATATTTAAAATCAGTCTTAAATGCCAATTTAAATATGTTTCTACTATTAGAATAAATCCAATCAAAGTAAATATTATTACGAATCATATTAGCATTATATGCAACTCCTAATCCTATGTAATTTTCTATACGATCTATCCCTGACAATGAATATTCTCTACCAAAATTTTTAGATACAAACCCGAAGTTCAGCTTATCATTAATTTTTTTTTGCAATCCTACATCAATACTATAGCCCCAATATCGCTCTGTATGCAATTTGGAATAATTCAGTTTAATATTATACCCAACTGAAAATCCACGTGTATCTTTAAAAAATTTATTTAGATTTACCTCGCTAGAAAAATCAAAAGCAATCCACTTTGCATCAACATATCCTAAGGGATCAACCTCATTTGTAACATGATACTCTATATCATCCAAGCCTATGGATTCAATTGAGAAAATTCTATGAATTTTTTTTCCAAATGACCAACTTGATTTAATTCCAGATATATCAGCATACCATAAATTATCAGACATTCCTAAATGCGGTCTAATATATTTAATACCTGCAGGATTAATTGTAGCATCTACATATCCACCTATACCTGCTCCAGATGTTGAAATAACATTAGCTTTTTGTGGAATAACCAAAGCTTCCAAACCTATTGCCCAGCTAAAACTTAAAATTGTAAAATAAGAAATGATTTTTATCATATTTATCTTTTATTAAATGTTAATGTGAATAAATGACTTATTCCTTCATCTTCCATACCTAAATCAATGGCATAATCAATACCAAGATTTAATCTATTTTGCATCAAAATATTATAACCAAAACCAAAAGAAGGATTTAATAAATCATTGTTATTATTTAAACCTAATCTAATATCCATTGGAATATTTTTCAAAGAGAACATATTAAGTTCAACTCCAATCTTACATAATAATATTTTTGACTTTAAAGAATAATCTATTTGATAAATGGACAATATGCTTTCACCTATCTTAGATGAACCTCCAAATGATAAAATTCCTGGGAGTTTCTCTTCATATAAACTCGCAATATCCCAAGTATATTCAGCATGTAAATTATTCATTAAAAATGCAAATTGGTGCCTAGAAGATAGCCTATACAAAAACCCTATATCAACACCTATTCCATTTGCACTATAGGCATCTATTTCTGACTTTAATATTTTTATATTAAGACCTGCAGATAGCTTGCTAAAATCTAGACCAAAAGAGAGCATCCCAAAACCATCCCAGGCATTATATGAATTCGTATAATTTCCACTTGCATCGGTTCCCTGTATATCATCAACAGAAGTCATAAATAATGAAAATCCCATAGAAGCAGATGGAGGAACTGGAATTGATATAGAAAATGTCTGTATAGATCTATCAAGAGACATAGAAAAATATGAAAATCCATATTCTAATTTTGCATCCTCCCTACCTAATAGAGCTGGATTTGTAAGAGGATTATAACCCTTATTATAATTTGATACTAGCGAGTTAGATAACGCTATTGCTCTAGCATTTGAACCATATTGATAGATAGATCCAGCATACCCTCCTGAATTAGAAAATAGAAAAGTCAAAGTAATAGTTAATATAAAATATCTATATCTCATTTATTAATAACACCTAATTTCTCCCAGTATGTTCTGCCTCCTGTTGTTACCTTTAAAAAATATACTCCATTAGAAACTTTCTGGCCATTATTACGTAAACCATTCCAGTTACAAGATAAACCTTGATTCTGCAAACTACATTCTCCATTGAAAACTTTTGACATTGAAAAATCATATATTTCTAATCTTCCACTACTAGTACTCTCAATTAGAAATGTAGCCTTAGTATGAGTATCTAATAAATATGGATTAGGATAAACACGATTAGCAGATGTAGCATTACAATCAGCGCTACCACCACATGTACCTTCACAATCATAAAGTGTCTCTCCATTGCATTCACCTGCACAATCTAAAACTGCAGGACCATCACAAACGCCTGCACAATCGTAAATATTACTTAAACAATTATCATCACATTCTGCTTCTCCACCACAAATACCTTCACAATCATATATAGCAGAACCATTACACTCACCTATACAATCGAAGATTGAAGACCCATCACAAATACCTTCACAATCATAAATACCGCTTATGCAATTATCATCACATTCATTTTGGCCATCACATATACCCTCACAGTCATATACAGCAGAACCATTACACTCGCCCATACAATCTAATACAGCACTTCCATCACATAGGCCAAAGCAATCATATACACATAAGTTTTCAAGATAATCATCTAGATATGTAGGATAATAGAATTGATTAAAGGCATCTCGAATAAGCAAACCCTCTGTTGTACCTATAAAAAGGTTATTATTTTGATCTATAATAGCAGTCTGGACTTCAAAACTTGAATGATTTTCATTAAATGGTGAGATTCCTATTTCATTAAATATGTCATCATTGGCAATTTCCTCTTTTACCCAATTATCGTGCTCTATGAATTTAAATAATCCTTTTGAGGTAGAAGCATAGAGCTGATCTTCAGACTCAATGCCATCATTTAGATTGTTATCAACAGAATATAAATTGTATACCACTGCACGCACAGATCCATCATTTGAAAAATATGGCTCTCTTACCCACGTTACACCCTCATCATCAGTATAAGCCAAATGATGAGCTCCAATTACATCAGTCCAATTAATTGTCCAAATTCTTGTTCCTGTATGAAGTTTCTGAGGATATATTCCTGTAACCCAATCAGAAGGCAGCATATAATTGAACTTTCCATAATCTTCATATGTACTATTACTTGTGTAATGTGTCCAATTAATACAGTGTTCTCCAACAATCTCACCTTTATTGATTCCAGATCCTCCAACCCATAAATATCCATCTGAGATTTCAACAGAAAACGGTCTATGATTATCATCAAAAGCAGGACCATAGTAGTAATTATTAGGTGGAAATTCATCACAAGACATCTCATTAGCAGAATCTCTTGGCAAAGGCACAGATTCCCATGTAGGATTTTCGTCTGTATATTTAAAACGTCTGAGAAGACCATACCAACTTGCTGCATAGATATATTCATAATTAGTATCAGCAGCAACTTCAAAAGTAACATTCGCTACTCTTTCTTCTCCATAATATCCTGCCCAAACTCCATGTTCATATATTACATCCTGCCCCCAAGATGCATTAAAACAACTCACATCACTATTGGCAGTACAAGAGAACTTATTATTACTTGATAGTAAAGGTTGATCCATATATTGCCATGTTTCTCCACTATCTATCGACCAAGAAATACCTGCGCCAACTTGGCAATAGGGCTCTCCAGAACTATCCTCAACTCCACAATATCCTTCTGGATCAAATACATCGGTAATTCCTGATACAACAATCAATTTTTTTTCATTATCAAGAGAATATGTTTTAACTGCAGGATTACCTCCCTCTGGTAAGTTTGAATCTATAATCTTATATAGATTATCTTCAATCTCAGATTCAGAAAAATTAACAGGTAGTGCTTCTATTTTTCCAAGCCCACCATTTGTCCCTACAAAAAAACTACCATCAAGGCCATATCTAATATCAATATAATTTTTATTAGGCCATCCATGCATCTTATATCTAAGTTGATTAATCCCTATAGCATAACGAGTTGGCAATATAGACTCTGCGATCAAACAACTAAATAATAATATTATAATTCGATAACTAAACATACCCATTCTTTTTTTCTATATATATTTTGAATTTTTTTCTGATTTAATATTTTTAAAACTGATGGCTCATCTATAGATAATATACCTGACAGTATCAATATAGTTCCTTTATTATTTATCTTTGGAATTAAATCTAATAAAACATTAAGATTAATATTAGCAAAAATAAAATCATAATTAAAATTATCAGTATTAAAACAATCTTCAATTTTAAATTGAATATTATCGTTAACATTATTCAATTCTAAGTTTTCATAAAAATTATTATATGTTAATTCATCACTATCAATTGCAAAAATATTTTGTGCTCCCATTTTTTTTGCTAAAATTGATAAAATTCCAGAGCCCGTTCCAATATCAAAAATAGATTTTTTATGCAAATCAAATTGAAGTATTGCTTGTATCATCATATATGTTGTTTCATGATGGCCCGTTCCAAATGCTAATGCTGGATTAATTCTAATACTTAAATACTTACTTCTGGTACTCTCCCAGTAAGGAATAATCTCAATTTTTTCATCAATCACAACTGGCTTAAAAAAATCTTTGCATTTTTTATTCCAATTTTCTTCTTCAACCTCACCCCAATGCCAATTATTAATATATTCTAAACTATTTAACATAGCATCAGCTTTATGAATATCATTTTTATTAAAATAAAGATTTGAGCTTTCTAAACCATGCTCACATCCTAGCATAAAATCTTGAATATGAGCAGTAAAAATATCTCTGTTTTTTTGTTCTCCAAATATCGTCAATATGCTCCACACTTGATTACTTACTTTCATAATCTTTCCTATATATATATTCGCACATAACATTCCCTACAATTTTAAGAGATTCCTCAGAACAATTTTCTGGCACATCCTGCAATGTATGCCAATAAGGATAATCAAAATCAATAATATCAATTGCTGGAATATTAGAGTTTAAATATAAAGCCCTATGGTCATCATAAATTGGATCTACTATCTTATTTTTGAATTGAGTATAACCCATTTCATCTGCAAGAGACCAAATTTCTCTAACTAAAAGAGGAGCCTGCAAATATGAAAAATATTCTATCGGTAATGAAAGATTTTGATCTGCAACCATATCTAAACAAATTGCATACATCGGTTCTGGTTGAGGAATGACCTCGCAAAATTTTGTAGATCCTATACAGTAATTTTCGATATCTCCTGAACGTCCCATATCTTCACCATCAACAAATAATAAATCTATACCAATATTTGATAATTCATTATGAGATATTATTTCTGCAAGGATCATTAGAATAGCAACTCCACTAGCGCCATCATTTGCTCCCAGTATTGGCTTATTATGATTTTCAGGATCAGGATCTCTATCTGCTATTTCTCGTGTATCCCAATGAGCCATTAACATAATTCTATTATTTGATTTTAAATTAAATCTAGATAGAAAATTATATAATTTAATTTCTTTATTTTCATAAGGATGCTTTACAGTATGGGTATAAAAAATAGTTGTATCAGCTTTTTGTTTAGCTAAAAAATCAGTTAAATAAACTTTAAAATTTTCTTGTCCTATACTACCTGGATACCTAGGGCCTATATCACACTGTTCTACTATATATTGATAAGCCTTTTCAGAATCAAAATATGGTATAGATTGTGAAAATAAGACACTTCCAAATATAATAATAATTTTAATTGTTACTTCTCGATTCAAAATATATCCTCAAATCAAATCCTAAACTAGATTCATCTTTTTTATTTGTAGTATGTGTTTCCATTAT
Source organism: uncultured bacterium (assembly GCA_964454465.1). Classification (GTDB taxonomy): domain Bacteria; phylum Fidelibacterota; class Marinisomatia; order SCGC-AAA003-L08; family D37C17. The sequence goes on from CAYVTK010000001.1 coordinate 18,514, forward strand.
TTTATGACTAAAATAGAATGTTCCATCAACCCAATCACTAAATCCATAGGTAAACCCAGGTTTTATTAATAGTGATTTAGAATATGATGTTTTTTCAAAAGAATCACTGCCTTGAGTTGACACTTCAGAATAACTGTCATCTAAAGTAATATCAAGACTTACCGTAAATTCATTTTCTATTTCAATTCTTCTTTTGAAAAACTTTAAATCTCTTTTTTTCTTTTTAGTCCAATCAAGTGCAAAAGTTATTTGATCACTAATGATTCTTCCAACTTGAAAATCTCCATTTTGTGTTTTTTGGTTACTAATTGTTAGTGTATTATTATTATATATACTCATTTTCATACCTTGAGGACTCCTGAAATTAAATGTAAATCCTAAATAAGGATTGAAATTTTTAGTAAATTTCAGAAGTTGCAAACCTTCTTTTGATTCTTCACTTCTAAATGATTCTTCTTTTGTGCCATTAAATTGATGGCTAATCATAATACTTTTAAACCAATTATCTAAATTCCAAAAATCTTGTAAATTATTAACATTGACTCCCCAACTTGTAGAAGGAAGTCCTTCAGTGCCATCTAACCCTTGGGGAAAATAAGATTCAATTTTAGTAATTGTCATATCTGAATTGCTAGGATATTTTCTATTTATAGTTCTCTTATACTCTATATTCGTAATAGAAATTTTGGGAGAAATTTGTAATGATGTACTAATCCTAAACTCATCTTTAATCTCATTACTATAGATAAAGGATGAATTTAGATTTTGTTGTAATGTATATAAAGAATCTATATCTACAGGAGAATCTTTTATACCAGTCCTGAATTCATAATCAGAATCAAAACTTGTCTTAATATTACTATATTGATTTACCTTGTCATGCTTTAAAGATATATTAAAACCAGATAATTTCTTGCTTAATATATGGATAAATTTCAAGAAGCTTTTCATATATACATTCTTTGCTTCAAATGGCTTATCATAATTTTTTGCACTTGAAGTAGACGACTTATTATTTCTACTGTTCCGCCTACTACTTTTGGAGCTTCCAGATGTATAAAATCGTTCAATTAATTTAGTAATAGATAAATTAAATGTTGCATTAAATCCTCCATTCATACTAATTGATGCAGATGAATTATCTTGACCTCCTAAAACTCTTTTCCATTTATATTTCGGGTTGTAAGTAAATTTAGGAGAAAGCCAACTATCAAGATTTAAATATTTAGGGATATATTGAAAAGTAAAATTTTCAGTTGATTCATTAATTTGACCAGGAACTCTAAGTGGATTAAATAATGCCTCAGTTTTTATTCTTGAAGATTCATTATTAAACAAAGAATTCATATCAATTTTTAATGCACGATTATAACCAATTTCAAAATCATTAAATAACTGATATTTGTTAATACTATAAGTTCTATTCAAATATAATGTCTGATCATACGTTTCTGTACCACCATAAGACTCTGTTCTTACCTTTATTCCATCTGTTTTGATAAGTGTTGAATTATATTCAATTTTATTTGGAAGTAAACTTATATTAAAATCTCTCATTCCATTAATGATAAATCTTTTATTCTCAATCCATTTTTCCTTCTCTAATACTTCTTTAAAGAAATATACCTTCATTTCATCAAAAGTCAACTTATATCCATATGTTGTGGTATGTTTGAAATTTGTCTGTTCATCATATCCCTGTGCAGGATTATTACGACTATACCACGCTAAAGAGTATGATAATTTAGATGGATCTAAAATACTACTAAATAAAAAATTCTCATGTATATTTTTTAATTTAGTTTGAAAACTTGTGCTAATTGTGGCATCATCTGAATAAGTAATTTGTTCATCTGGAGCGTTTTCGATTGAACCAAAATAAATATCTGTTCCTGTTTTATATTTAGGAGCTTTGATAGATCTATTATATGCTATACTAATAGGGTTAGAATAGAAATCTTTTTTGAAAAATTCATGTGTATTTAATTTAAAAGTTAGTTGATATTTTTTTATGTGATCTGTTGATGAAAATCTTTTTTCTAATGCATGGAAATTAGCATCTGTTTCCTTATAATAACCACCAATTGTAAATAAATCTCCAAAATCAAAATTTGCATCAATTTTATATGCTACACCTGATTCTTTTTTGACACCTGTCAACCTAATTTCATTAAGGTATACTTTTCCATATATAGTTGAATTAGAATTATTAATTATTCCTAACATAATATAATCAATTCTACTAACAGAGGGTTCTCCCTTAACACGTATTTCCTTACAATCATGGCATACATTTTCTAAGTCTATATTTTCATTATCATTTTTCCATGACCACAATTCATTATTTGAATCATAAGAAGGAATTGAAATACCATCATATATTCCAATCTGATTTTGATCGTGCAATATCAATTCTCCATCATCATATTGGTTATTACCTTCTTCATGATTATCATTATTAGGATCATTATCAGGACTATTTATATTATTACATATAGCAGTATTAATAATAGGTTCACATAGATCATTGACAATATAACATCCAACTCCAACAACACAATCATTAGCAGATAAAACATTACACTCTTGATTGAATAAAGGAGAAAAGACAGAACTGTCATCCTCTAACTCTTCACATATGCTTATATTAGTAATATTCTCTGAGATTTCAGGTATACACAGTAATTCTATTGCTTCGTGCCCTGTTTCATATTCATCTAAGCAACCATCACTACCAAAATCTTGATAGCTCTCTTTATTATCATATTTATATCTAGATAATGCTTCAAGATCTAATTTAAATTCATCCCAATTTTGATGGTTATCACTTAAAAAAGATTGCCTGATTTCGTAATAATTATTTTCTCTACCTAATCTAATGCAATACTCTAAACTATCAT
>CAYVTK010000002.1:0-4086 GCA_964454465.1 uncultured bacterium
CAAGTGAAAAATTTATGCTTGATTTTATTTCATCTATTCAAAATAATAAATCAACGGAATTTGCAAAATCTTATAGAAATCATGATGTTTTGTTATTAGATGATGTACAATTTTTTCAAACTAAAGAACAGACCCAAGAACAGTTTTTTCATTTATTTAATGATTTATTTCAGCAGGGCAAACAAATAGTTTTAACAACGGATCGACACCCAAATGAATTAACACAGCTGAAACAGCGTCTGGTATCACGGTTTCAATCAGGCCTAATCGTCGACATACAGCCTCCGGATTTAGAAACAAGAATTGCTATTTTAATGAATAAGGCAAAAAATGAAAACTTAGACATTCCATATGAAGTAACAGAGTTTATTGCGTCTTCAATTAAAGAGGATATTCGTTCAATGGAGGGGGCTTTGGTTAAGTTGTTGGCTCTTGCCTCATTAAAAAAAGAAAATATAACGGTAGATTTATCTAGGCAGGTAATCGAAGATATTATTGGAGAAGAGGCTTTTTCGCAGCTTTCTTTAAACCAAATTAGTGTGGCTGTTGCTAAGGCATATAAGCTAACAGAAAAACAGCTGGTTGGTAAGGCGCGTACCATGGAACTTGTTAATGCTCGGCACATTGCAATGTTTTTATGTCGAGAATTAACATCTTCATCTTTAATTAGTATTGGAACATATTTTGGTAACCGTGATCATTCAACGGTTATTCATGCATGTAAAACAATTGAAGAAAAAATGAACAAAGATGTTGGTTTTGCGACCAATGTAAATAATATTAAAAACCAGTTAACATAGGAGAATATATGACGAATCATATTTTTATTATTGATGATGACCCAGAACTAACAGGGCTTTTGCGGGAGTTTTTAGAATCACACAATTATCATATTACTATTTTTAATGATCCTGAAAAAGGAGTGGACGGTCTCCTTCGGACCAAACAAGTTCGCTGTGATTTAGTCATTTTAGATATTATGATGCCAGGCATAGATGGTTTTCAAATTTTACGTAAAATTCGTGAATCTTCTGATGTGCCGGTGATTATGCTCTCTGCTAAAGGCGAAGTATCAGATCGTGTCGTTGGCTTGGAGCTTGGAGCAGACGATTATTTGCCAAAGCCCTTTGAACCTCAAGAGCTGCTCGCAAGAATACAGTCTGTACTGAGACGTGTTATGGCAACCAACTCTCTGGTAGATGTAATTGAGTTTGAAGGTTTAACGGTTAATAAAATAAAGCAAGAAATTCTCCTTGATGGAAAAACAATAAATCTATCAACGGCTGAAATGGAGGCCCTTATGCTGTTTGTAGATAATGCCAATACTCCCTTAAGTCGTGATTTTTTGGTTGAAAATCTGCGTGGAATAGAATGGCAAACATGTGATAGGTCTGTTGATGTTTTGGTGAGCCGGCTACGCAGCAAATTAGGTGAAACTCCATCAAAATCCAGGTTTATTAAAACCGTTCATGGTGTTGGTTATCGTTTTGTAGGGGTATTAAAGTCTTGATACAATATATGAAACAACATTTTTTTGGACGGTTGGCTGTGCTATTTATCTTATCGGCCTCTCTCCTTGTTGTTTTAACATACAATGTTATTTATTGGGGGGTAGAAGAAAAAGATAACATTCTAGATGCTCACGATGCATATTATCATTATAAGTTTATTGAAACCTGGGGAGACATGTCTGATACTACAAAGATTCAAGAAGAATTAGAAAATCTGCAGATTACAGCAACAATTTATTCTATCAATGCAGATACTCTATGTACAGAGGATTATAGTTGGGACCAAGGTCTTGAAAAAAATCTGATTTATTGGACAAATGCTGCAGGACAATTCTCTTTATGTGATTATATTAGTTACCAGGGCTCAGAGCGACTCTCTGATGTACATAATATTACTTTTCCTGGATATGTTTCTTTTGGAGATGTTTGGATTGGTGAAGAGCTCTTTCCTGCAACCGTTATAGAAAGGGGCCAATATCAAGTTCTATTAATTATAACAGACTATGTTTATCCTAGTGAGTGGGTTACGTTTGCACCTGTGGTTGTTTTGTTGTTTATTTTTATGTTTCTTTTATATCTTTTGTTGCGACACTTTTTGCGTCCTATTACATTAATGCAAAATAGAATCTTTGCTCTAGAATCAGGGGACCTGGATTCTAAAATAGATATTATAGGGCAAGATGAGCTAGCTTTGTTATCTAAAAATTTTAATACATTAATTTCTGAAATTAAAAAGCTGCTAAAACAAAAAGAGCGTCTTTTGGCTGATGTCAGCCACGAATTAAGAACACCTTTAGCAAAAATGCGCCTTTTATCAGAAATTGATAACCCTTCAGAAAAAATGGACAGAATAAATAAACAAATTGACACCTTAGACTCTATGATTACAAATATTTTGATTTCTGATAAGCTGGCTGCTCCTTATTCTAATTTAAATATTGAAAAAATTACAATGGCAAACTTATTACAGCAAGGGCTTGATTTATCAAAAAATAAAAATGTTGAAATAAACACTAAGACAAAATTAAACGTTTATTGTGATGTTGTGAAAATTTCCATTGTTCTTAAAAATTTATTAGATAATGCTGATAAATATGCCCCATCAGATAGTCCTGTTTATATTACATATATTGAAAACGAGGGGCTTGTTCAAATTAATGTTATAGATAGCGGCCCTGGTATTCCTAAAGGTCTTATTGATAAAATAATGCAGCCATACGTAAGGGGACAAAATTTGCAAAAATCTGGTTTTGGTTTAGGGTTATCAATTTGTAAGCGCGTTATGGGGGCGCACAAAGGAACTATTGCCGCTGTCAATAATAATAAAAAAGGTGCTACCTTCAGTCTTCAGTGGAATAATACAGAAATGAATAAAAAAAATAATGCAAAAAAATAGTTTTAATAGGGTTTTTTTAGTCGGACACCTTGGCACAAAGCCAGAGGGTCGCTACACGCAACAAGGGCAAGCAACAGCAACCCTAACGCTTGCCACTAATGAGTCTTGGGCTGGCAAAGATGGAAAAACCACAGAACACACGGAATGGCATCGGCTAGTTGCCTGGGGAAAATTGGCTGAATTTAGCATTGAATACTTATATAAGGGTCAGCTTGTTAGTGTCGAGGGAAGTTTAAGAACTCGAAAATGGACAGACAAAGAAGGGGTTCTGCGTCAAACAACAGAGGTTTTATGTTCTGCTATCGTTCCCTTGGAATGGAAAAAAGAGAAAAAAACAACGGCTCTCGATGATAAATAGTTGTTACATTTTGTAATATTTTTTTCTTTTATTATATATGCGTCTGTTGCTATATTGAACTAAGGTAGGAAGATATAATGAAAATGATTTATAAAATATTATTGTTATCGGTTTTAGGCATTTCGCTGTCTTTTGCGCGTACGTCTGGAAAATTTCCAGCCCCTCAGGACTTTTTAAGCTCAAAAAATTCGCCACATACGAAAAAAGAGTTTGTTCAAGGTTCTGGTGAATCTGGAGATCAGTCTGTAAAGTGGAAAAGAAGACATAAGCGTCGAAAAAAAGATAAAAACAGACGCAAGCAAAGGGGCAGATAGGGCTAAAACAACACTAGAATATTACTAAGATTTTAAGGGGTGTTTTTACACCCCTTTTTTTATATATAAAATGGACACTTTGCCTACATATAAAGATTTAGAAATTGTTGATAATGAATATCAAGATCGTCGCTATAACATTGATATTTCAATACCAGAATTTAATGCTGTCTGTCCTAAAACAGGTTTGCCAGATTTTGGAATAATCTATATTAATTATATACCAAACAAACATATCGTAGAACTAAAATCATTAAAGTTATATATCGTTAAATTTAGGAATTGTGGTATTTTTCATGAGCATGTTACAAATAAAATTTTGGATGATTTTAAAAAAGCATGTAGTCCTCATAAAATTTCTGTAAAGGGAGACTTCCATCCTAGGGGTGGAATAAAAACCATTGTATCTGCCAACAAATAATTGCGAACTTTTATTCTAATTAATTGTTAAATTAATGGACGTGTCAAAATGGATTAGTTATGAAAACAACAAAACATATTAGTAAT
>CAYVTK010000002.1:4096-17933 GCA_964454465.1 uncultured bacterium
AAAGAAAAAATAAACACGGCTTTAAAAGTCGTATGAGCACAAAGTCTGGACAAAAGGTTCTTGCTTCTCGACGAAAAAAAGGTAGAAAACGAATATCTGTTAGTTCTTGAATAAACATAAGAAATCTTATATGTTTAATCAGCGTTTGCGTTCTGCTAATTCTTTTTCGTATAAAAATTTAATGGCCTTTAAATATTCTTATACAACACAAGACCAATATCTATATTTGATGGTAGGTAAAAAATACGGCAACGCCGTGAAACGCAACCAACTAAAAAGATGGATTAGAATTATATATTATGAAATGCTTAAAAATTCTCCCGGATTAGGCTTGATGGTCCAACCTATAAAGACGCAATTAGGTTTTCAAGATGTTAGACTGTGTTTTCAAAAATTGCTTTTACAAATACGGAACACAAAAAATGAATGATTTGAAAAAAACATTTTTAGCAGGGTTTTTTGTTCTTTTAATTTTACTTCTTACACCATACTATTTGCAGTTAATAGGCTATCAAGATGTGGCTGTAGATAATAGTGAGGCTGATATCGGGATTACTGTTATAGAGGAGTCTAAAAAAGAGGTTCCTGTAGCTGTTTCTCTGCCCGCTTCTCCTTCTACGCCTTATAGCGATATGGGCGCATCTGAAAAAATGTTCCGGGTTGGGTCTTCATTATATCAAGCAGATGTATCAACCATTGGCGGGGGGTCTTTTCAAAATTATATACTAATGCAAGATGGAACGAATAAATATCTTGGAGGATATACAGAACAGGGTTTATATCAAGACAGTATTAATGTTTCTTTAATTTTAAATCAAAAAGAGGTTTGTGCTCCCTGTGTGGGGGTTATATATGATGGAACACCAGAGGTTTTAAAGGCTCCTTTTATACTAACAAATAATAATGTTTTTGGTTTAGATGGCGAGATTTTTTTAAATGTTGGAGATTCATTAAGGGTAACAATGGAATATATAGATTCTCGCTTTGTTATTGAAAAGGCCACAACTTTTTTTGGAGATAGTTTTGCAACTGAACACATAATTAGCGCTCAAGATATTGGAGGAAAATTAGAACAAATATATTTAATTTGGGATAAGGGGTTGCGTAACACTGAAAAGAACTTATATGATGATGTTCAGACGTATAGCGCTGCATATATTTCATATAATAAAGAAATTGAGGATCTTTGGTTTGCCCCATCTTCTATAAACGATCAAACAGATTCTGTTTCTTTTGGTGGTATTATAGACTGGGCGGCCATACGAACAAAATATTTTATTGCTGCTTTTGTTCCCGATGAAGCCAGCTTTGCATCTGTTGATGGTAGTCCTTATATGTTAAATAATTCAACTGTGGTTCCATCTTACAGCGCTTCTGTTTTTACTTCTAACAACACTTTAAAGTCTACTTTATATATTGGCCCTCTTGATATTGACCATGTTGGAAAATTAAATACCTCTTTAGATCGTATTATGAATTTTGGCTGGTTTATTATTCAGCCTTTTAGTAGGGGTGTTTTGTGGTTATTAAAAACAATGCACTCTTTCGGGTTAAACTACGGCGTTATTCTAATTTTGTTTGCTTTTTTAATTCGTATTATTACCGGACCATTAATGAAAAAAAGCTTTGAGTCTTCTCAAAACATGCAAACCGTGCAACCTAAATTAAAAAAATTACAAGAAAAGTATAAAAACGACTCTCAGAAACTAAATCAAGAAATGGTAAAGCTATATAAAGAGGAGGGTGTTAATCCTTTGGGGGGATGTTTGCCCATGTTATTACAGATGCCTCTGCTCTTTTCTTTGTTTTTAGTGTTTAGGTCAACTATTGAATTTCGGGGGGCTCCTTTTTTTGGGTGGATTTCTAATCTTGCACAGCCAGATACTATTTTTTACTTGCCTTTTAATATCCCTATTTATGGGGATCAGGTGGCGTTTCTGCCAATTTTATTAGGAATTTCAATGTTTTTAACACAAAAAATGTCTATGGCAAATATGGATAGCCAACAAAAGCCTATGATGTATATAATGTCTGCGTTTTTCTTTTTACTTTTTAATAGTTTTCCCTCTGGTTTAAATTTATATTATCTTGTCTATAATATTCTAAATTATATGCAACAAAAATCTTTAAAAAGGGTGTAGACGTGTCATGTACAACAATTCAGATGATATTGTTGCGCTAGCAACGCTGGCTGGAAAATCTGCTCTAAACGTTGTGCGTGTTTCGGGCCCTTTATGTGAAAAGTTTTTTAAAGAATTAACCCAAACCAAAACACCTCCCAAGCCAAACCATGTTTATCCAAAATACATTTATAGTAGTTCTGAGGCGGCCCCGTTTGACTTTGCTTCCTTGGTATATTATAGGGGACCAAAAAGCTTTACAGGAGAAGACAGCCTAGAGGTTTCTGTTCATGGGGGATTAATTATAGCAAATAAACTTATTGAAACATTAACGTCATTAGGGGCCCGGCAGGCCCTGCCTGGAGAGTTTAGTTATAGGGCTTTTCATAATAATAAAATTGATTTACTACAGGCAGAGAGTATTGCTGCTATAGTAGAGGCCAATAATAATATTGATAGTTATTATCTTTTAAATAATATTAAGGGGGGTTTGTCCAAAAAGGTAAATATAGTGAAACAAGATATTATGAGCCTTATTGCTTTTGGAGAACAGGAGGTAGATTTTACGGAACATGAAATGTCTGCGGCGGGTGTTAATAATTTTAATGGCGAAATTCTTAATGCAAAAAATAAAATTGAAAAAATTTTAAAAGATAGCTATGTTTCAACAGAGGAAGGCCCTGGTGTTCGGGTTGTGATTGTTGGTTTGCCAAATGTTGGAAAATCTTCTATTTTTAATCATATTTTGGGTCAGTCTCGATCAATTGTTACAGAGGAAAAAGGCACAACGCGAGATACAGTAGAAAAAGATATATATATAGGATCAACCCTTATAACTTTAATAGATACGGCAGGCATTAGAAAAACAGCAAATAAGGCAGAACTGGTTGGCATTAAAAAAACATATCAAGAAATTGCTCGCGCTAATATTGTAATTATTGTAGATGACTCGAGTCCTTTAAAAATTTATAATACTTTAAAACCTTATATAAAATCTCAAAATTTTCTATTGGTTTTAAATAAAACGGACTTAATAAAAAACTTCAAAAAAGAAAAATCTGTTTATGGCCTATCTTGTAAAAATAAGACGGGCTTTGGTGTTTTTTTAACAAAGTTATTAACATTATCTAAAAAAGAACTTGATTTTTTTAATAATCAATATTTATATCTTTTAAATAAAAGACAAAAAAAATTTTTAGAAGAAATCAAAAAAGCTTTAATGTTGGCAGGGGGGGAATATAAAAAAACTCAAGACCTTTCTGTTTTATTATCTTATTTATATATTATACGTGATCATTTTAATTCTTTAATTAGGCCGGGAGATAAAGAAGAAATTTTACATTCTATTTTTAAGGGCTTTTGTGTTGGAAAATAAAAATCATATTATTATTGCTGGGGGTGGGCACGCCGGCATAGAGGCTGCTTTTGCTATTTCTCGAATGGGCGGAGCCTGTACTCTTATAACTATGGATATAGAGGCCGTTGGTCGCCTTTCATGTAATCCTGCAATGGGGGGGCTTGGAAAATCGCACCTTATTAAAGAAATTGATGCTCTGGGTGGCGTTATGGGTTTTTGTTCAGATGCTGCGGGGATTCAATTTAAAACTTTAAACAAAACTAAGGGTCGTGCGGTTTGGGCCTTAAGGGCGCAGGTTGATAAAAAACAATATCCAAAACATATTAAAAGCCTTTTAAAAAAGAACCCTAATATTAGAGTTCTAGAGGGTGAGGTTGTTTCTTTTAACACAAAAAGAGGCGCTGTTGTTAGTGTGTTTTTAAGGGGTGGTAAAAAAATAAATTGTGATGCCCTGGTTGTTACTTGTGGAACTTTTTTAAATGGTTTAATACATATTGGAAATTCTGTTTTTTCGGCTGGCAGGATGGGTGAAAGGCCGGCGAAGGGCTTAACAGAGGCTTTAGAAAAAAAGGGTTTAAAAACAGGGAGACTTAAAACCGGGACACCTCCTCGTTTAAATAAAAAAAGTATTAATTGGGCTTTAACAGAAAGGGCCTCCGGAGATGGTGTTTTTTCTCCCTTTTCTCTATTTACCCCCCGGCCTCTTTTAAAAAAACAGGAAGATTGTTTTGTTGTGCGCACAAACCAACATGTTCACAATGTTATCCACAAAAAAATCAAACAGTCTGCCATGTTTTCTGGAAAAATCAAGGGTGTTGGGCCAAGGTACTGTCCCAGCATAGAAGATAAGATTTATAGGTTTAAGGACAATCCTTCCCATCTGCTTTTTTTAGAGCCTGAATGGAGCAACTCAAATCAAATTTATTTAAACGGTTTTTCAACCTCTCTTCCTGAAGACGTGCAAAAAGAGGCTTTGCGGGCGATTCCTGCTTTAAAAAACGTTTCTTTTATTCGTCCTGGATATGCAATTGAATATGATTATTCTCCCCCATATCAGCTCACCTCCTCTTTAATGTCAAAATCAATTAAGGGCTTGTTTTTTGCGGGCCAAATTAATGGAACCTCTGGGTATGAAGAGGCGGCAGCGCAGGGCCTGGTTGCTGGGGCAAATGCTTTACTATATATACAAAAAAAGCCCCCCATGTTGCTTTCTAGGGAAAACTCTTATATTGGGGTTATGATTGACGACCTTATAACCTCACATCTTGATGAACCATATAGAATGTTTACCTCTAGAGCAGAACATCGGCTATATTTAAGGGCCGACAACTGTTATGCTCGTTTGTTCTCTATTGCAGAGAAACAGGGTCTGTTAAATAAAAAACAAAAAGAAAAATATAGCCTTTTTTTTAAGTCTATAAAAGCTGTTTCTTTTTTCGTTGAAGATCTAAAATTAAAAATTAAAGAAAAAGCTGTGGGGGGCAAACAGTATATTAAAAGGCCAGAGGTTTCTTTGTTTGATTTAATACCTAAAAAATACCTTGGCCTCCCCTTTGGGACTGAGGCTGTTTTTAATATAGAAACATCTATTAAATATGAAGGTTATATTGAAAACGAACAACAACGCATCACCACAATTAAACAGTTAGAGTTTTTACCTATTCCTAAAGATTTTAACTATAGTGCTTTAGAGGGCCTTTCTAATGAATCTAAATCAAGATTGCTGCGTGTGCAGCCAGAAACATTAGGACAGGCCTCTAGAATTTCAGGTCTCCGGCCAACAGACATCACCCTTATAGGGCTACAAATAAAGAAGTTTCACGTGAAACACTCTGGTGGGTAGATGGGTTTTCTCTCTGTTGTTAAAAAACTAGAAACGGGGGAGTTTTTTTCTGTTTCGGGGCTTACTTTTGAGTCTTGTTTGTTTTTATTGGAAAGTTTTTCTTCTCCTGTGTGTGTTGTTGGCTCTTATAATTATGTGGAAAGGGCCTCTATACTCTTTCAAGAAAGAATTGGAAAAGATATTGGGTGTATTCTTCCTCCGCAAAAAGGAGTAATGGCCTCTGTAAATCAGCATTATTTTTCTTCTTCTATTTCTATACAAATGCTTGCAACAAAACCTCGGGGGGTGCGCTTGGTTTTTATTGAACAGGGCTTAATCAAAAAAGCCTTGTTCCCTTTAGAAAAAAAGCCTCCTTTGCGCGTGTTTAGTGAAACCTTATTTGAAAACTTTTTAAAAGACCTGTATAGGGCCGGTTTTTCTGAAACAAAAGACATTTTATATCCTGGGACCTTTTTAATAAAAGGGGGGATTATAGATTTGTTTTTGTTTAACAGTAGTCGGGTTTACCGCATTAGTTTTTTAGAGGATCTTGCTCGTATTTTTATTGTAAACAGACAAAACAACAAAATAATAAAAGAGGTTAAAGAATTATTTTTATATCCAAAAATTAATAAAAATAAAGGGTCTTTTTTTGATGTTTTTTCAACTTTTTTTAAGCATTATAATTATAATGGGGGCGTGTTATCTAAAACTAAAAAAGAAGGGAATAATAAAACCTTTCATATGGGGTGCAAACCTGTTGATTATCAATGTTTTATAAAAAACAAGCCCTCTAAAGGGCTTGTGTTTTTAGATGGTTTTTGTGAAAAGGGTTTTAAATATAAAAATCAATTTTATTTACCCTCCTGGTTTAATAAAAACTCTGCCCCTGTTGATATAGATCCCCCTGTTGATATTTTTGGTCCTTTAAGGGTTGGGGGAATATATATACATGATGATTTTGGGTTTTGTTCTTTTTTGGGTTTAGAAACAACTCAAAACAGTGAGAAAATTTGTTTAAAGTTTGCCGATGGGTCTGTTAAGGTTGATATAGGATATATATCTAAACTGTCTTTTGTTTCTTTGGAAAAAAGGGCTTTAAGCTTTTTAAACAAACCGGGAGCATGGAAAAGACAAAGGGGTTCAATAGAAAAAAAGGCTGAAGAGTTTGTTGGTTCTTTAGTTTCTTCTTATGTAAAAAGAGAGGGTGTTTCTTGTGTTCCAATGGATATTAAAGATGATTTAATTGTTGATTTTGTGCGCGGTTTTCCATATAAAGACACTCCTGATCAATTTTCATGTTGGAAAAAAATTTTAAAGGATTTGGGGTCCTCTTCTCCTATGAACCGCCTGGTTTGCGGAGATGTTGGTTTTGGAAAAACAGAGCTTGCTATTCGTGCATCTTTTGTTGCAAGCATCAATGATTTTTCTGTTGTTGTTGTGGCCCCAACAACTATTTTAGCAAACCAGTTATATCATTGTTTTAATGGTCGTCTTTCTGAATTTGGGGTGACTGTGGGGTGTTTATCTAGAATAACAACAAATAAAAAGGAGGTTGTTTTAGATTTTTTAAATAAAGATATAAATGTGTTGGTTGGAACAAGTTCTGTTCTTTTTCAAAAAGAAATTTTAAGGTTTTGTGGTTTATTTATTGTAGATGAAGAACATAGGTTTGGGGTAGAAAACAAAGAAAGGGTTTTTGAATATAACCCGGGGGTAAATTTTTTAAGTTTATCTGCAACCCCTATACCGCGGTCTATGCAGCTTTCTTTAAGTGGTGTTAGAAATTTTTCTTTAATTCAAACCCCTCCTGTTGCTAGAAAGCCTATTATAAGCTCGTTAAATTATTTTTCAAAAGACCTTGTTAAAAATATTATTATAAAAGAAATCTCTAGGGGGGGGCAGGTTTATTTTGTGGATAACTCTGTTAAAAACCTAAAAACTTCTTTTAAAAAAATTAGTTCTCTTTTACCATCTTTGTCTATAGATATTATATATGGGTCTTTAGGCGGTAAGGATCTTATAAAAAAAATGGATCTTTTTGTTAAGGGAAAAACACAGGTTTTGTTTAGTACCACAATTATTGAAAGTGGAATTGATCTTGGGGCAACAAACACTATTATTATTAACAATGCCCATCTTTTTGGTCTTTCTCAGCTATATCAGTTGCGTGGTCGTGTTGGCCGGTCGTCTATACAGGCCTTTTCTTGGTTTTTATTTCCTGAAAAAAAACAAATTACTATAGAGGGTTTGGCTCGACTTAGGGCTATATTAAAACATAGTGGTTTAGGAGAAGGGTATCAAATAGCTTTGTCAGATTTAGAAATTAGGGGGGCGGGGTCTTTATTTGGGTATAATCAAAGCGGTGGTGGTGGTGTGGGTTTTGAATATTATTCAAAAATGCTTAGCTTAATTATACATAAAACAAACAAAACAAAACCAAAGGAGTGTTTTGTTGATTTACATAACCCCTCTATTCCTGAATCTTTTCTTTCTAATGAACAGGACAGGGGTTTTTATTATAAAAAAATCTTTTCCTGTAAAAGTTTGGAAGATTTAAATAAAATTAAACAAAATATAATTGATGTTTTTGGTGTATGTGTACAAGAAGTTCAAATATTAATTAATAATAAAAAGCTTGGTTTGTTGGCGGCCCAAAAAAACATTAATAGAATTTCACAATCTAAAGGTGTTGTCTCTGTTTATTTTAAAATAGAAAAAAAAGACCCTTGTGTTGATTTGTTGGTTCCTGCTGTTATAGACTTTTTTACAAAAAAGGGTTTGCGTTTTTGGTTTGTGCGGTCTCATAAAAATCTAATTTTTAAATATAAAAGTGTACAAAAAGATGATTATATTTTATTGTCGTCTTTTATAAAAATTTTATCTTTTTTTTAATGGTTTTATTTTTCTTTTTTATTGGTTTTTCTTTTTGTTTGGAGCTCCTTGAGCCGGAGGTTCTTTTTTCTGTTGGGGAAAAAGTGTGGTATAACACAGATTTTTATGAGGAGGTTTTTAAAGAAGATTGGGATGGTTTAGATCTAAAAAAACAATATACTGTTTTAGAAGATTTTATAGCCCAAGAATTAGTGGTTTTTTGGGCCACCCAACAAGGATTTCATAATACTCCAAAAATAAAAAAAGACTTAAATATAAGAAAAAAGAGTCTTTTAATTAATAATACATATGAGCATTTAATTCAGCGTCCTTTAATTGATACAAGCGCTGTTATAATTGCTCAAAAAAATCTAAAACATAAGGCTGAGGCTTACCATTTGTTGGTTGGTTTTTTAGGGAGCGAACAAAATACGGGGGCCCTTCTATCTCAAAAACAAGCCTTGTTGTTGGTTGATAGCCTGCGAGTAGAAATTAATAAAGAGGTTGCTTTAGGAACTCCAGTACAAGAGGCTTTTATGTCTTTTGCTTTAGAGTATTCTGAAGATCCTGCTGCAAAAAACACTAAAGGGTTTTTAGGGTGGGTTCCTTGGGGGCATGCTGTAAATTCTTTTCAAAAACCCCTTTTTGAATTAGAAAAAAATATTATATCGGACCCTATTTTAACAAGGTTTGGTTATCATTTGGCTTTAAAAACAAACTTTTCCCTGTCTAACTACTACTATTATACTCCAAAACATTATATTGATTTAACATATAAGGTTTCTCAAAACTCTGTCTCTATTGACACCTTAAGGGGTTTGGCCTCTTCTTTTGATTCTTTATTAATAAAGGGTTGTGGTTTGCGTTTTAAACATAGTTCTCTTGATTCTATTATGGCTTTTATAAAGATTAAACAAAAAAAAGAACGTTTATTGGGAAATAAAAATATTTTAATTCAATGGTTAGAAGGGTTTAAAGGTCCTTCTGTTTTGTTTTTAACAAACAATAAGGGTTTTGGTCCCCTTTGGTTGGTTAACAAATTACAACAAACGCCTAGTTCTCGGGTTCCATCAATAAAAACAAAAGAGGATATTAAAAATTTAATTTTATCTTTTGTTTTACAAGAAGAGGTTTTGTTGTTGTCTAAAAAAGAAAAAATAGAACAAAAAGTTTCTTTTTTAAGGGACTGGTCTAATAATTATAAGCGCATTATATATTCCGAATACCTTTCCTTTTTAAATTCTTCTGTTTCTAATATAGACTCCTCTGATGTTGTTTTAAATTATAATACAGGTATTTATAAAAATAAATATATAAAACCTCGGGAGGCTGTTTTTACAGAGGTTCGTGTTTTTAGTGATAGTTTAGGTAGGGTTTTAGAAAACAATTTAAAAAAGGGGGTTTTGTTTGACTCTTTGGTTGTTGTTTTTGGGGGCGCTGTGAGAGAGCCTATTAGCAGTGGGGCTAAAAGTCCTTTAGGGAGGGGAGTTTTTTTACTTTCTCCGGGAGATGTTTCTTCTGTAATAAAAAACAGCGATGGGTCTTATTCTGTTGTTCGTTTAGAGTATTTTATACAAGAGGAGCCTTTTACTTTATCTAAGGTGTATTCTCAAATAGAACAAGATATAAGAAGAGAAAAACAAGACTCTATTAGAAATAATATTTTTAAAAATACAACAGAACTGCTTTCTCCTGTTATTAACTATAAAGTGTTAGGTTTAAAAAATGATTAGAGGTTTTATTTTACTTTTATTTTTTTCTAGTTTGTTTTCTCAGCAGACAGAAAACCATGTTGATGGTGTTCTTGCTGTTGTTGGTGATTTGGTGGTTTTAAAATCAGATGTGTTTGAACAGTCTCTTTTATTAGCAAAACAAAAAAACATCAATCCTCAAAAAAGCCCTTTGGCTTTTGAGCGTTTGTTTAAAAAAACTTTAAGTGAAAAAATTGATCGTTTAGTTGTATTAAATGCCGCCATACAAGACACCTCTGTGGAGGTTTCTTTTGATGAAATTAATTTAAATTTAGAGGAAAGAATTAATTCTTTTGCAGATGTTTTTGGTTCTAAGGAGGCTTTAGAAGACACTATGAAAATGTCTCTTTCTGAAATTAAAAACGAGTATTGGGAAACAGTGAAAGAAGAAATATATGTTGAAAAATTTAGAAATAAAACTTTTGGAACAACAGTTATTAACCGGCAAGAAGTTGTTTCTTTTTTCTCTGAAAACCCAGATTCTTTTCCTTCGCCGGACCCTTTGTTTGAGTTTTCGATATTAGAAAAACCTGTTGAGGTGGGCCAAACAACAAAAGACTCTATTTTTTCTTTAATTTCTTCTTTAAAAGATAGTTTAGATTTAGGGCTGTTGCTTTTTGAGGATGTTGCAAAAAAATATTCACAAGACCCTGGGTCTTCTATAAATGGGGGAGATTTAAGTTATACACAAAGAGGTTCTTTATTGCCCGCATATGAAAAGGTTGCTTTTTCATTAAAAAAAGGGGACGTTTCTATGCCTGTAGAAACTGTTTTTGGTATACATTTAATAAAATTGATTGATAGGGTTGGTGAAAAAATACACTCTAAACATATTCTTTTTCGTTTATCCCCTGGGCCACAAGACCTTCTGTTTTTACAAAAAGAGTTTGAAAAACATTTACAAGAAAACCTTAATGATCCTGGTGCTTTTGATTCTTTGTGTGTTAAAAATAAAAATGTTTTTAAAAACAACTCTGGTGTTTTTGTAGATTTCAACATCAACAACCTTCCTTTGTTTTTACAGAAAAAGGTTGTATCTACACAAGATTTTTCTTTTTCATCTGTTTTTATAGAAAACAGTTCTATTTTTTTAATTTATAAATATAAACAAAAAAAGGTTATTCCTCTTTCATTGGAGACAGATTGGGGTTTAATTGAGTCTATTGCTTTAACTTATAAACGTTTCAATCTTTTAGAAGAGTGGATAACCAAAGAAAAAGAAAAAACATATATAGAAATCTTTACAAACGAACCTTTTTAAACAAAAAAAATTTCCTATCAACATTAAAGTTATAGTTAAGGTTTTTATTGTATTTCTTTTGTTTGTTTTTATGTTTTGTTTTTGTTTTTACAACTTATAAACATTTCCACACTTATAATAATAAAAATAAAGAATTTTTATATAAATATTATGTTTATAATGCTTGTTAATTTTGATAAAACCAGGTAAAATTTATAGATGTTTTAAAACCTTTTTTATATCTTTAGAATAAATGAAATTTACTACAACAAAACAAGACCTTTTTGAGGGTTTAAATGAAACCAACAAAGTTATCCCTATTAGAACAACTCTCCCTATTTTAAGTTGTGTTTTAATTAAGGTTCAAAACAACAAAATAACATTAATAGCAACAGACCTAGAACAAACTATAATATCTCAAATAAAAGGAAAAATATTAGAAGAAGGTGAGACAGCTGTTTTAAGTGGTCGTTTTTTAGAAATAATAGCAGCCCTACCAAATGAAGAAATTGAAATATATACAAAAGAAGATAAAGAAACAGAAATCAACTCTTCTAAGGGTGTATATAAAATAACAGGAAAAGATCCAGGAGAGTACCCAGCTGTACCAGAAAGAGAAAAAAAACAAGAAATAACATTAAAAGGTTCAGAACTTCTTGATATTATAAATACAACCCTTTATGCAACAAGT
This sequence comes from uncultured bacterium, assembly GCA_964454465.1. Lineage (GTDB taxonomy): Bacteria > Fidelibacterota > Marinisomatia > SCGC-AAA003-L08 > D37C17. The sequence continues at coordinate 15,952 of CAYVTK010000002.1, forward strand.
AAAGACGATTTAAAGCCAGCCCTATGTGGGGTTTATTTAAACATACAAAAAGAAGATATTATAGCTGTTGCAACAGATGGACATAGGCTTGTCAAGCACAATAAAAAAATAGAAAACACAAACCCGGAAGGAGCTATAATTATTCCAGGTAAGTTTTTTAATATTTTAAAAAACAATATAAAAACAGAAGATAAAATAATAATAAATATCAACGAAAACCACCTTGATATAGAACAAAAAAACACAAAACTTATCACCCGAATTATAAAAGAAAGCTTCCCAGATTTTAACAGCGTTATACCCGAAGAATTAAATATAAAAGCAAAAATAAACAAAGAAAAAACAATAAAAGCTATCAAAAGGGTTTCTATTTTTTCTAACAAAACAACAAAACAGGTTTTAATGGAGTTTAACAAAGATGAACTTGTTATATCTACAGAAGACAAGGAAACAAAATCTTCAGCAAAAGAACACTTAGAGTGTGAATATCAAAACGAAAAGATAACAATCGCCTACAACGCCCAATATTTAAGAGAAGTTATAGAACATATTAAAGGAAATGAAATAGAAATATTTTTAAGCGGTCCCCTCACAGCAGCTGTTTTTAAACCAACACAACAAGAAGAAAAAACAAACCTAACAGCCCTTTTAATGCCATTAAGGGTAAAAGACTAGAATGTTTAAAAAAATACAAAGCTTTTTAAAGGGGTTTGAAAATAAAAAAAGAAACCAAGATTATATAGAATATAAAAAAATAGAAAAAAAATGGTCTAAAAAAATAGATAAAAAAATTCAAAAAAACGTAAAAATTGTAGACTTTACAGAAGGAAAGCTAACCATAGCAACAAAAAACACGGCCTGGAAAAACGAACTAATTTTTATGAAAGAAGAAATAAAAAAAAACTTTCAAATAAAAAAAACCCAATTACAACAATAATAATAAAATAAATGTCAGAAAACACATATAGTTCCGAAAAAATAACAGTATTAAAAGGCCTTGAGGCTGTTCGAAAAAGACCTGCAATGTATATAGGAGACGTGGGAAAAAAGGGGCTACACCATCTTGTTTGGGAGGTTGTAGATAACTCTATAGACGAGGCTATGGCGGGATACTGTGATACAATCGAAATAATAATAGAAAAAAACAAAAGTATTACAGTTAAAGACAATGGAAGGGGTATCCCTGTAGATATACATAAAAAAGAAGGAAAGTCTGGTTTGGAGCTTGTGATGACAGTTTTACATGCGGGGGGAAAATTTGATAAAGATACATATAAAGTTTCAGGAGGCCTGCACGGCGTGGGGGTCTCAGTTGTTAATGCTCTTTCTATACACTGTAAGGCAACAATACACAGAGAAGGAAACGTTTTTTCACAAGAATATAAACACGGGGTAGCGCAAACAGAAATAAAAAAGGAAGAAAAAACAACACAAACAGGAACAATAATTAATTTTACCCCAGATTATAATATTTTTATAGGGCAAACATATGAACACACTATTATAAGTGAGCGTTTAAGAGAGTTGGCATACTTAAATAGCGGTGTAAAAATAATTTTAAACAACAAAAAAACAAAACAACAAGAAGAACATTTTTATAAAGGGGGTTTATCAGAGTTTGTTAAATATTTAAACAAAAAACACAACCCTTTATTTTCTGATCCTGTACACATTAAAGGAGAAAAGGAAAATGTTCCTGTAGACCTTGCTTTAAGTTATAATGACTCTTACGCCTCTAATGTTTTAACTTTTGTTAATAATATAAATACCATTGAAGGGGGAACCCATCTTGCCGGGTTTAAAACAGCCCTAACAAGGACTTTAAACCAATACGCAAATAAAAATAGCCTCATAAAAACAAAAAAAGGGGAACAGGTTTCTTTAAGCGGAGACGACGTTAGAGAAGGAATAACAGCCATTCTTTCTATTAAAGTTCAAGAACCTCAATTTGAAGGACAAACAAAAACAAAACTAGGAAACGG
>CAYVTK010000003.1:0-6039 GCA_964454465.1 uncultured bacterium
GCTTGACTATATTTCCCATATGTTTCAATTCTTTATCAATAGTTCTAGCAATAAATGTTCCAGAGGCACCAAAAGCTAAAGCTGGTGGATTAAATGGATAATCAAGCGAACCCATGGGTGTTGATTTTGTAATTTTCCCTACTTCAGATGTTGGAGAATATTGTCCTTTAGTTAATCCATAAATTCTATTATTAAATAATAATATATTCATGTCAATATTCCTTCTTAAGACATGAATAAAATGATTTCCTCCAATACTCATAGCATCACCATCACCAGTTACAACCCAAACAGAAAGTTCTGGATTTGATAATTTGATTCCTGATGCAATTGCAGGTGCCCTACCATGAATTGAATGAAATCCATAGGTATTCATATAATAAGGGAATCTACTAGAGCACCCTATTCCAGATACAACAACAATGTTTTCTTTTGAAATTCCAAGGTCTGGAAATGTCTTTTGAACTTGAGCTAAAATAGCATAATCTCCGCAACCAGGACACCACCTAACATCCTGATCAGAAGAAAAATCTTTTTTTGTAAGCTGTATCGTATCTGACATGCTAATCCTTTATATGTTTTTTAATTTCTATAAAAATTTCACTAGACGTAAAAGGTTTTCCTTTAATACTATTATAACCATTTGCATCAACTAAATATTTTGCTCTAATTATAGTAAGAAGTTGACCCATGTTTAATTCAGGAATCAATACTTTATCATATTTTAAAAGTAATTCTCCCAAATTCTTTGGAAATGGATTTATATATTTTAAATGCAAGTGAGAAACTGATAACCCTTCTACTTGAGCTTTAGAAACAGCAGATCTAATAGAACCATATGTACCTCCCCAACCTAAGACTAATAGTTTCCCCTTTTCTTCACCGTAGACTTTTGCATCAGGTATAAAGTTAGATATAATATCTACTTTTTTCTGTCTGTTATGCGTCATATCATGATGATTCTCTGGATCATAGCTAACATTTCCTGTTAAATCTTCTTTTTCAAGTCCTCCAATTCTATGTTCTAAACCTTGAACACCTGGGATAGCCCATTTTCTAGCCAATGTTTCTTCATCACGTTCATATGGTGAAAAACTATCATTTCCATTAGTGTAATGCATTTTAAATTTATCCAAAGAACTAACTTCTGGGAATTTCCAAGGTTCAGAACCATTAGCAATATATCCATCAGATAATAGCATAACAGGAATCATATGTTCCAAAGCTATTCTTGCAGATTCATATGCCATTTCAAAACAATCAGACGGAGAAGAAGCTGCTAGAACGACACAAGGGCATTCTCCATTTCTTCCATACATTGCTTGAAATAAATCTGATTGTTCTGTTTTTGTTGGGAGTCCTGTTGAAGGTCCCCCCCTTTGGATATTAACTATAACAATAGGGAGTTCCGTAATAATTGCAAGCCCTATAGCTTCTCCCTTTAAAGCAATACCAGGACCACTACTTGCAGTAACAGCTAATTTTCCTGCAAAAGCTGCACCAATTGCACTTGTAATACCAGCAATCTCATCCTCAGCTTGAAATGTTTTAATTCCAAATGATTTATAGCTGGCTAAATAATGTAAAATATCACTAGCAGGAGTAATTGGATAACCTCCATAAAATAATTCTATATCGTTATTACTAGAAGCTGCAAGCAGGCCTAAAGATAAAGCCTGATTTCCCATAATATTCCTATAATAACCTGGCTCATATTGAGCTCTATCTACTTTATAAGTTGTTTTGATAGCTTCTATAGTCTCACCATAATAATATCCAGTTTTTAAGGCCTTTACATTTCCATCAACAATAATAGGTTTCGTTTTAAATTTATTTTTCAAGAAATCTATACTACTTTGCATATCTCTTTCATAAAGCCAATAAAGCAAACCTAGAGCAAACATATTTGTACTACGTGCCTTTTCCTTAGGAGTTAAGTCTAAATCTTTAAGAGCTTCTGTTACTAGCTTAGTCATACCAACTTTGATTACTCTATACTTTTTATCTAGACTAGCATCTTCTAAAGGGTTATTATCATATTTTGCTAATTTTAAATTTTTAGGCGTAAAATTGTCTGTATTAATCACTAAAAGACCATGTTCTTTTAAATCAGATGTATGAACTTTAAGAGCAGCAGGATTCATTGCAACTAGAACATCTAAATCATCACCTGCAGTATAAACTTCACGATTACCAAACTGCAATTGAAACGAGCTTACTCCAAATAGTGAACCGGCAGGAGCTCTAATTTCAGCAGGAAAATCTGGCAAAGTATTTAAATCATTGCCAAAAATAGCAGTATTATCAGAAAATTGATTTCCAGTAAGCTGCATGCCATCACCGGAATCTCCAGAAAATCTAATTGTTACAACATCACTGTTTAATGTATTCTTGCTCATATATCAAAATATCTAAAAATTAAAATAACAATTCTAACAACCATTAAATTTACCTAGATATATTTATTTCAGCAAAATGAAATTATTTATTAATTTAAATCATTATAAGTATAGTAATTTGGTATATATGAAAAATAAAAAAGATATAAAATTAACACAGTATAGTCCAGGAGCTGGCTGAGCTTGTAAGTTAAGCGCTAATGAGCTTACTCAAGTTTTGAGTAATTTAAAAAACATAATTCCTAATTCTTCTATTAAAGGATTTGAATCTTTTGATGACTGTGGAATATACAAAATGAATGAAGAAACATCAATTATACAAACAGTTGATTTTTTCACACCTATTGTTGATGATCCATATTTATTTGGTCAAATAGCTGCTGCCAATTCATTATCTGATATTTATGCTATGGGGGGAGTCCCTTTGTTTGCATTAAATATAACTGCTTTCCCATCAGATAAGATTCCACTAAATGTATTATCAGAGATTTTACAAGGAGGAATTGATAAATGTAATGAAGCTAATATATCTATATTAGGAGGGCATACAATTAAAGATGATATACCTAAATACGGATTAGCTGTTACTGGTTTAATTGATAATAATAGTATTATTAGAAATAATACTGCAAAAGAAAATGATGATATTATTCTAACAAAACCAATAGGTAGCGGGATAATATCTACAGCCATAAAAAAAGAACTAACAGAAAAAGATATAATAAAAGAATCTATAGGAGTTATGAATACTCTTAATGATAAGGCCTCCGATATTATGAAAAAGTATAATGCAAATGCGTGTACTGATGTTACTGGCTTTGGTTTATTAGGGCATCTGAATGAAATGTGTAGCGGTAGCAATTTAACTGCAGAACTATATTATAATAATATTCCGTTAATTTCTGGCACTAAAGAATTTGCAAGTAAAAATATCATTCCTGGAGGTTCAAGAAAAAATTTAGATTTTTTAAATGAAAAAATATGGTTTTCAGATTCAATACAGAAATTTGAAAAACTAATTTTAGCAGATGCTCAAACATCTGGGGGGCTACTAATATCATCCAATAAAGCTGAATCCAAAGAAATGCTTAATGAGTTAAATCAAGAAACTCAATTTACTTCAAAAATTATTGGGGAATTTAAAGCAAAAAAAGAACACAATATATATTGTAGAAAATAATGAATAAAGTTTATCTTGATAATAATTCTACAACTCAAATAGATCCTAAAGTCTTGAAAACAATGTTACCATATTTTAATGAAAAATATGGTAATCCATCTAGTCAATCTCATGCATTTGGTTGGGAATCTAAAGCTGCTATTGATATTGCAAGAGAAAAAATAGCGAGGCTAATTAATGCAGACCCTGATGAAATTATATTTACGAGTGGTGCAACTGAAGCAAATAATCTGGCTATATATGGACTTATTAAAGCTAAAAAAAGCAAAAATTACAATATCATAACTTCTACTATTGAGCATAAAGCTGTACTTGATATACTTAATCCAATAAAAAATAGAACTCTTTTTATCTGTCCTGATAAAAATGGCATAATAGATATAGAGGATATTAAGAAATCTATAAATAGTAATACATTACTTGTTAGTATAATGCATGCTAATAATGAAATAGGATCAATTCAACCTATAAAAAAAATTGGTTCTTTATGTAAAAAACATAATATCATATTCCATGTAGATGCAGCACAATCTCTGGGTAAAGTTAAGATTGATGTTGTTGATATGAATATAGATCTATTATCAATATCAGCACATAAGATATATGGTCCAAAAGGCATTGGAGCTTTATACATAAAAAACAAACAACCTAAAATAAATATAGAACCTTTGATTGTTGGAGGGGGACAAGAAAAAAATTATAGATCAGGGACATTGCCAACACCTCTTATTGTTGGATTTGGGGAAGCTTGTGAAGTTCTATTACAAAAGATGAATCAAGATAATGAAAAAATTCAAAAATTATCATCCAGATTAATATCAGCTATTTTATCTAAATATCCTAATTCAATATTAAATGGTTCTACAGATAACAGAATACCTGGGAACATCAATTTTACCTTTCCTTTTTTAAAAGGTATGTCTATTATAAGATCAATTCCTGAGATAGCTATATCTAGTGGATCTGCATGCAATTCATCTGATCCTAAACCTTCACATGTTTTAATTCAAATTGGAAGAAGTAAATTGGATATAAATACTTCACTAAGAATCGGAATAGGACGATTTAACACTGAAAAAGATATAGATATAGCAATAGATAGCATTATTAAAGCAATAGAGAAAAAAATACAATCTATCGTTTTAAGATAAAATCAAACTTAAAGAAAAGTGATTGATCATAATAGTATTCAGGTTTCATACTGTCGTTCATATTAGAAAAATACTGCATAAAATCATTCAAATTATCAAAACTTTTTCCTGAAATCCCTTTAAAAATACTATAGATAAAATAAAAATTCAGGTCTCTATTAAATTCCCACTCAAATACACAATTAAATTCGAAGGATGTAAATTTTGAGTTATATAATATAATATCACTTTCTTTCTCTTCAATTGAAATATCATGAATTAGGCTTGGATATTGATAATTAGTATCTTCATTTAGATAATAGTAAAAATTTGGATAATTATTAATATAAGAAAAATATCTAGCATATGACTTAATACTGAAATCATTAGATATATAATATGAAACTGCTATTGATATTTCTTTCTCAAAAATCCTGGAATCAGAAAAATAATAATCATCTACAGGATTAAATCTAATCATGTTAATAGCCTCTGGTGCAGGGATATTTGTATAGGGTTTTATTTTAAGGAAGTGGTATTTATCATAATAAGAATCTAATTGATATCCAAAATCAATCAAAATCCAGTCTACGGGTTCATAAAGCATATTAAAATTATAACCTTTTCCATAATCATTAAGTGTATTAGAAAAATATTCTAAACTATAAATAAATGATACTTGATTTAAGGGACTTGTAGAAAATGTCATCTTTATATTATCCGATTCAGGTTTTTTTACCACTACTAAATCTCTTTCTGATTTATCATAATCATCAAGCTTCAACCAATCATCATAGTGAGCTAATGATTTTATATAGTTAAGATTAAATAACATATTATTTGTATAAGAAGTTTCTAAATTAAATGAAATATCATTCTTAATTATATCTCCAATCATATTCTTTGAGATGATTTTTTGAATATTAAATGAATAATTTTTAATATATTCACCCACTATCTGCTTACTAAGAGCAATACCAAAATGAAATCTTTCAAAATCATTTCTTACTAAATAACCAACATGCATTATATCAAACATTCTGCTATATTTTTCATAATTAATCCAACTATCAAACACATTATTATTTAAAAAATCTAAATTAGTATCTAATATTTTATCAGTATAGCTTAATTCATAAGATTGTCCAATTTCATTATTTAAAGAATTTAAATCTACTGATACTATTTGTCCATCAAATTTGAATTTATTATCTAAAATATTAATTAACCCATCAACTGAAAATACATTAGAAAAATCACGAAAATCTTTATATTGCGTATGTATTAAACCAATATATGAACTTTGATTAATAATATCTTTACGTAATCT
>CAYVTK010000003.1:6049-15679 GCA_964454465.1 uncultured bacterium
TATTGCTGTTTTAATATTTTTATTATCAACTATATTATCAATAGTATTAATTGAAGATTCTGATATTAAAAATCCATACAAAAATCCATTATTACTCCCCCCTGCATACTTAAATGCATAATCGATTGTTGTTTCATAATTATAATCATTTATAAAAATATTACCTCCTATTCTTCTTGAATAGAATATATTAATAGGCGTATCAAACATTAATTTACTATTAGTAAAGAATGGGCGTTTTTCATCATAATAAATTTCATATCCAGTCAAATTTATTTCAGAAGGGTCTTGTTCGACTTGTCCAAAATCTGGATTAAAGGCATATTCTAGTGATGAGTAATTATTAGGAAAATAGATAAAATCTATACCAAAATTATTCCTTTTTTCCCTATAATTATATTCTAAAGGGGTTTGCTCAAAATCTAAATTTCCTTGATTATCATATTGATAATATTTAACATCAAAATCTGTAACTCCATTAAGTATATATGGTTTAATGCTTATTTTTTTTTGTTGTGGAATTTCTAATGCATTTAAATGGCCATAATGAGATACCATTCCCGTAAACTCAATTGGTAATAAGGACCAAAAAACTTGTTCATTTTTACTATGAATAAATCTGCTAAAATTAATTCCCATACTATCACCATCATGATATTTTAAAATTTTCCAGGGAATTTTATATTCTACAATCCAACCATTTTGATTTATTGAAGTATTTGAATACCAAACAGCATTCCAATCATCATTAATACCATCGCCATCATCAACAAGCCGATAATCACATTGTACTCCTGAACTATTAACTGCAAATCCATAACTTGATTTATGATTATGCTCACTATCAATCTCTACAATAAAATAGTCAGCTTTTTTTTCAAAACCTTCATACCAATCATCATATGAAGCTGACTTTGTTTTTATTTTTCCCGTATTATCAAATAAATATGCGGCAATATATAGATAAGACTCATCATATAGAAGTCTAACTTCTGTAGTTTGAGTGGATATTTGACCATACACTGGTTCAGCCTGAATAAATTCACTTATAACAGAACTCTTTTCCCATTCCTTTTCATTTAATATTCCATCAATAGAAATTGAAACATCACTATATTTTATAGGCTTATAGAATTTATCAAACTTATAATGTTCAAATGGTTCAGAAATTAATAAAGCATGTAATAAATAAATAAATAAATAATATTTTATCAAAATTTTCCTTAATTATAATTCTACTGTTTAAAATTATCAAAAATATTTAATATTATAAAATTCTATTTTGTAATAATTATACATATACTTAATATATATTTATTAAATTAATCCTCTTGATTTCTAAAAATTTATTAGGGTAGATATTATTATGAAAATTTGTGTTTTAATTAAGCAAGTGGCATCAGAAGATTCACCATTATCAATCAATAATAATGTAATAGATAAGGATAGTCTGAATCTTGTAACAAATGAGCCTGATTCTTATGCACTTGAAGAAGCTTTACTTATAAAAGAAAAAACTGATGGTGAAGTAACTATTTGTACACTAGGTTCAGGATCATCACAACAAGTTATAAAAGATGGGCTCGCAAAAGGAGCTGACAAAGCAATACATATTATATGTGATGATATAGAAACAATGTCATCTTTAGATATCGCAAAAACTATAACTAAAAAAATTCAAAATGAAAAATTTGATTTGATATTATCAGGATTGCAATCTAATGATTATGGCTTTGCTCAATTAGGAATTATAATATCTGAACTATTAGATTATTCCCATGCATCCTTAGTAATGGGAACAGAAATCATTAATGATACTTTAAAAGTAAAAAAAGAACTTGAGAATGGATGGTTTCAATGGTCTGAATTAAAACTACCAGCCAGTCTATCAATCCAATCTGGGATTAACCAACCAAGATATGCCACTCTAAAAGGAATTATGTCAGTAAAAAGTAAACCTGTTGATACAATTAATTTTCCGGATTTAGGGCTATCTCTTAATACAGGCTATACAATTGATGAAATATCAGTACCAAAAAAATCTAAAGAAACTCAAGTTATAGAAGGTGAAACGGATCATATAGTTGAACAATTAACAGATATTTTAAAAAATAAAATTAAAGTGAGCTAATTATGAAAATACTTGTATATATAGAATCCACAAATAATAAAATTCATCCCGTATCACTTGAATCATTAGTGGCTGCTCAAAAAATAAGTCAATCAAATAATGCTGAAATTTATGCGATAATATTTGATAAAGACTTAGCAGACACCTTAACTAATTATAAATTAAATGGACTAATAATAGCAGATAATGATGAACTGTTAAGCTATCATCCACTATTATATTTAGAGGCATTTAAACAACTTAATGCAGAATACACACCTGATTTAATAATATTTGGGCACACATATGAAACCAGAGACTGGGTTCCAAGGCTAAGTGCTAGATTAGATATCCCATTTATATCTGATTGCATTAATATAGATTACTCAAATGGAACAAGTGTATCTAGACCAATTTATCAGGCTAAATTAGTACAAAAGCTATCTTTAACATCACAGCAATCTATTTTATCGTTTCAAGCTGGTTCTTTTAATGTTGAAAATTTAATAAATGGAAACTGCAAGAGTATATCTCAAACATTTGATTTATCATCAGCTAAACAAACAATTCAAATGGGTGAAAGATTTCAAGAATCATCTGGAGGTGTAGACTTATCTTCAGCTGAATTTATTGTATCTATTGGTAGAGGAATCACAAAAGAAGAAAATATTCCTATGGCTCAAGATTTAGCAAATAAAATAAATGCACAAATTGGTGCATCTAGGCCCGTAGTTGATGCAGGGTGGTTAGATCATTCAAGACAAGTTGGAAGCTCAGGGCAGGTTGTTTCACCTAAATTATATTTTGCACTTGGAATATCTGGAGCAATTCAACATTTAGTAGGAATGAAGGGATCAAAAAATATTATAGCGATTAATAAAGATAAAAATGCGCCTATCTTTGAGATAGCTGATTATGCGGTAATAGGCGACTTATTAGAAATCGTACCTAAATTAACAGATAATTTATAAGGCTATATATATTTAGTTTTTCTAATATTTTATATCTAATTTTTTGCGTAAAACTGATAAAGTAAGGATATAAAATAGTGTTTACTACCTTAGAACAATTATTTCTATTCATTTTCATCATTACATGTGCCGGATCTTTCTCTTTCGAAATTATTAAAAGATTTAGAATTATTTTAAAAGGGAACGGTTCTCTGCCATTTGATAATATTGGAAAAAGATCTTATAGAGTAATCAGTGAATTCTTTTTTCAATCGAAAGTATTAAAACAACGCTTTATACCAGGTTTAATGCATGCTTTTGTTTTCTGGGGTTTTATTGCATTCTCACTTATTACTATCGATCATTTTCTAAGAGGATTTAATGCAGAATTATTTTCAGATTCTTCAAGATACTATTATAGTTTAATATTTGGCATCCCTTGGTCAATACTAGTTCTTGTAGGAATATTATATTTAGCATATAGGCGGTTTTATCAAAGGCCTAAATTTTTAGGTGATAAAATATCTTATACATCAGGAGTTGTTGCTATTTTTATATCTATATTGATGTTAACATATATGTTAGATGCTTTTTGGATTATTACCAATTCTCATCCATCTAACTTAATTTTTAAAATTAACTGGTGGGTCCATGCACTGCTTATTTTAGCATTTTTATTTTTAATACCAAGATCTAAGCATTTACATCTTGTTTTATCACCTATAAATATATTTTTCAAGTCATTTAATCTTCCAAATCATAATCCTATACCTATCGATATGGAGGGCGATGAAGAAGAGCTAGAAAATCTTTTATCTAGTATGGACAAACTATCTAAAAAACAAACTTTAGATATTTTTTCATGTGTTGAATGCGGACGATGCACAGAGGTTTGTCCAGCAAATAGAGGAGGAGGAGTTCTTGACCCAAAACATAATTTTATTCTAGATCTAAAAGAACCCCTTATGAAATCTAAAGATGTCAATGTTATTGGAAATATTGATGTTGAAGCTGGCTGGGAATGTACTTCATGTCAAGCATGCACTGAAGCCTGCCCTGTTGGGAATGAAGTAGAAAAATCAGATGAGATAAGAAATCTGCAAGTTCTTGTTGAGGGAAATGTTCCTCAAGAATATCAGAAGCTATTCATGAATTTACAAACAACTGGGAATACAGAGGGAGCATCCTCTAGTGCTTTATCTGAAAAATTACCTGTTTATGATGGTTCCCAAGAATTTGTTCTATGGCTTGGATGTTTTTCAAAGTATGCACTAGATCCCAAATATGGTGAATCTGTTATGAACCTCACTAAAATACTAGATAATGCCCATATTACATATGGTATCCTTGCAAAGGAGAAATGTACTGGAGAGCCCGCAAATAAACTAGGAGATAAATTAACATATAATATGCTAATGAAAGAAAATTTAGAAACTTTGAAAGAAGTTAAAAAAATAATTACTATGTGTCCTCACTGCTCAATTAATCTAGGAGTTGAATATTCAAAATATGAGAAAATTGAATATGAAGTTTATCATCATACTCAGGTTATTGAAGACCTTATACAAAATAAAAAAATAACAGTAAAACAAAATAATAATGATAAGGTCACCTTCCATGACCCATGTAATTTATCAAGAGGAATAGGAGAGGTAAAAGCTCCTAGAACTGCAATAAAAGCTTCATGTAATAATTTTAGTGAATTAGAAGAAAATGGTAAAAATACATTATGCTGTGGAGCAGGTGGAGGTTTATGGTGGAAAAAAGAAACACAGGGACGTGCTCACCTGGTAAGAGCAGAACAAGTCATAGAATCTGGAAACGATACTGTTGTCACAGGTTGCAGTTTTTGTTATGGTATGATGAACCAGGGATTAGGGCCACTTACTCCTGAAGGACAAGAAAAAATCAAAGTTAAAGATATTGCAGACATTGTTGCTGAGAATATGAGCTAGAGTTATGCATAATAAATTAATAGTATGATACAATGGTTAATAGCCCAAGCACTTTATCTAATTGGTTTTATTATAATACTTATAGTGTTAAAAAAATGGATTACTAAAAAGTGACATAAATCACATTAGTTATCATTAGCTATTAAATTATAGTCTAAATAAATCGATAATTAAAATTTTAGTTGTATTTATGTTTAATAAATAGTAGTTTTTTGGTCCACATCCATTTATTTATAGTATTGGATGTGTTGTTTAGTGAAAAATTTGCTTGTTTTAGTAAACTTAATAAGGAGGAGCAATAAATGAAACGATTATTAATAATCATCTCAACAATGGCTATCATGTTTGCCGATAGTCCTGTTGGGAACTGGAAACTATCAGGTCTTAGGGTTGACTATTTTGATATAGCCCGTGAAGATGCTCAGATGGTCCTGTATGATGCCTACGGTTTTGGTATCGCTGTGCCTGTAGCAACTATTCCTGCTGGTCTTCTATTTAATCAAACTATAAATGGTCCTTTTACAGATGCTGCACTTCAGGCTGCTGGTGTTAACTTAAATGTTAACCTGTACCCTGATGGCACAGGCGTAATTGGAGAAGGTAGTTATTACCCAGATGTTGATATTGGAACAAATCCTGATGGATCTCCTGACTGTATTACAACTGGTCAGATTTTCCCTATAACGGACGCATTCAATTGGGAAACAGATGAAGGACAAGAAGGGAACTACTTTCCATATATTAACATTCTTGGTGTTCCTTCACCTAATGCATGGGCAGGACAAACTGCATATGGTTTAGGTGTAAACGGATCAGGAGTATTTGATAACTGGGGTTCTCAAGCAGTTCAAGTTCCAACTCCATCTGTTCTACCTGGAATATTTTTAGCTGATGGTACAGTTCTATCATATCCTGCAGCTTATGGTGGTGTAACAGCCGGTGCATGGGGCGGATATTATAGACAAGGTGATCTTGGAGAATCTCAAGTACCTGACAACACTGCTAATGATGTTAAATTTTTATTAGAGTGGAGCGCTATTGATGGATGGGAATCTGAATCTGGTTTAGGTGATGACCTAACTGTAGATGAAGACGGCGATGGAACTGACTATGATAGAATTTTTGGAATTCCATATGCTTCATCAACATATATAAATAACGCAAACCCATTATGTGATATCACAGGTGGTGCTTTAACAGGCGCTGGTGCTGGATTAGCATATCCAGTAATTGGTGATATTGTAGCTGAATTAGGTGGCGAAGCTGCTGTTGGTGCTCTTGTAACTGGTTCTTGTTTACAAGGTGTTGCTGATGGTGCTTATGATTCATGTATAGGTCAAGTTTCAGATGGTGTTGAAGCCCAATGTGATGCTGCTGGTAGCCCTGTTGATGCTGTTACAGGTCTATGTTATGAAGCTTCTCAAAGTGATGATTTTGCTGGTGCATGTGCTTATTATGGTGCTGCTACTGCCCTTGTTGTAACTTGTCAACAGCTTGGTTTCGATGATGAAACTTGTGCTGCTGCAGGTGAGCAAGGCGTAGGTGGTGTTGAAGCTTACTGTCAATATCTAACTGGTTTTGATTGTGCAACTGCAGGTATTGATCAATGTACTGTATTAACTGATCCTACATTTGCTTTTGGCTTATGTGGAACATTAGCTAGTTCATTAACAGAAAGTGAAACTTGTGAAGAGTGGGCTGGAAGTTTTGAGGAAGAGTGGTTAGATAACACTGCTACTCAAGTAATTGGTGTAACATGTACTGATTTTGCTGCTGGTCTGCAAGCTGGTCTTGCTGCTGGTGATGCAACAGCGATTGCTACTATAGATGGCTTATTTGCTAGCGTAGCAGGTATGTCATGTAGTGATTATGGTGCAAGTTACGTTGGTATGTGTGTTGAAGGAGTTTCTGGTGCAAATGATGTATACTTAATGGATACTTCATTAGAGACATGGGGTCTATTTTTGACTTATAATGCAGCTTCTGTTCAACAATACCTAGCAGCAGGTTATGATCTAGGTACAATTGCAGCTTATTTTCCTGAGTTATTCGTAAATGACTCTGATAGAGACTTTGACCCTTCATGTTACTACACAGGTGAAACATGTGGTGGCCGTCTTGTTATGAACTTCCCTCCAACATGTGTTGCTGAGGTAGAAGCACATACAATCGTTGCTGAATTTGTTGATCTTGATGCTTTAGAGTGTCAAGGAACTGGTGATGTTGCTGGTGGTTTTGATGATTTAGCATGTAGCCCATCATTAACAGATCCTGATTGTGTATGTGACTATGATGGATATGGTGCATGTGCTGGTGCTGGTGGTGGTCTAGAATGCGTTGATGAATTCCTATGCTATGATGGACTATGGAATGAAGAGTACGAAGGACCTGCAGGTGATGGCATCGTTAATGTAGTTGATGTTGTTAAACTTGTAGGACACATACTTGGAACATCTCCTTTAGGCGGATTTCTACTTTGTGAAGCTGATATGAACCAAGATGGCATTATCAATGTAGTTGATATTGTTTTCATGGTTAATACAATACTTGGTGGAGGTTTAAGCAGCGCAGATGTTAATAAACTATCAGAGCCAACTATCAATTATAACAATGATAGTATCTCTATATCTAGCGCAGGTGTTGTAAATGCTATTGATATGACTGTAGAGTTCAAAACTGAAAAATTTGATTTAGAAATTAATTCAGATTATATTGGTGACTATACAGTTAATGGCAACACAGCACATATCGTTATAACTGGTTTGACTCCTTTAATGGATGAAATCATTACTATTAATAACGGTACTGTTGCATCTATTAGAGGTGATGCTGCAAATATGAAAGGACTTGTATCTCTTAAAGATGGCGGTTCTTCTGCATTACCACAAATAACTCAAGTGAGTGCTGCATATCCAAATCCATTTAATCCATCTACAAGTTTTAGCATGGAATTAAGTGCAGATATGGATGTTACTGTTAAAATATTCAACCTAACAGGGCAATTAGTTGATGTTATTGCTAATGGACAATTAGCTAAAGGTGAGCATACATTTACATGGGATGCTTCAAATGTAGCTAGTGGTGCATATTTTATAACAACACAAAGTGCACATGATTTAAATACTCAGAAAGTAATGCTTATTAAATAAGTTTACTTTATAGAGTAAATCATAACTTTAAAAAGCCCTGTATTTCTTTAAATACAGGGCTTTTTTTATTTTACTTTACTCTAATATTCTTTAGATTTGATACTCAAACTCAAGAAAAATTAGGAATGTCCATTTATAAAATAAGATATATTATAATGGTGAAGATTATTTTTAGTCTATTACAGCCTGCAACAATCAAGGGTACTATTTATGATCAAAGCACTAAAGAACCATTAATTGGAGCAAGTATATTTATTGAGAATGAATCAATTGGAGGAGCAAGTGATATTGATGGAAGTTTTCTATTAGGGAATATTCGAGCCTGTTCTACATGTACCTATACTTTAAAATCAACCTATATTGGATATAAACCTCTATCTAAAACTATTGAATTATTTGAAAATAAAGATATCATATTAGATTTATTTTTAGAACCTCAATCTGTTGATATTGATGAGACAACAGTAACTGCAGAAAGAAGACAAATGAAAATAACAGACTCCCCTGCTGCAGTAGAAATTATTAGCGCTGGTGATATTAAAAGAGAAGAATCTGCAAATTTAGGTTCCTATCTTGATGGAATAAAAGGAGTAGATTTTTCATCTAGTGGAATTAATAATTATAGTATTTCTGTTCGTGGATTTAATAGCAGTTTTACTTCAAGGCTCTTAACTCTTAGTGATGGAAGAATTGCAAATATTCCTGCATTGAGAGTTATTAACTATAGTACCCTATCTCAATCATCAAAAGATATAGAAACCATTGAAGTTGTTCTAGGCCCAGCAACAGCATTATATGGAGCAAATGCTCATAGTGGTGTTGTTAATATTACATCAAAATCTCCTGCTGATTCAGAAGGTTTTGATCTGAGTATTACTGGCTCTATTCATGATAATCATGATTTATCTAAACTAGATACACGCTGGGCAACTAAGCTAACCAAAGCATTAAGCATGAAAGTCTCAGCAAGTTATCTTAAAGCCTATGACTGGGAATTTATTAGTGAAGCAGAATATAAAGCACATACATATCCATATAGTGGCGTTCCTGGAAGAATGTCTGATGGAAAAGATAATAATCCTTGGGTTGATGATTTTAGTACTCCTGAATACCAAACAACATCTGATAACAGAATAGTACGTATAGGAAATGGAGAAAAAAATGATACAGGAGATCCAGATAATGATGGTGTTGAAGGAGAAGATTGGTATAATGGGTATGATGATGATGGAGATGGACTCATCGATGAGGATTACTTTATTGCCGATGGAATAGATAATGATAGAGACTGTCTTGATAATCCTGATTTGCCTAATGGTGGAGATACAAACTATGATGGCTGTGTCTGTTGTGGATGGAATGATGCAAATAGAAATCAAATATGGGATCCTAATGAAAGTAATAATGGTGATCAATTTGTTGATGAAGGAATTGATACTAAGGAAGATCAATGGTTTGATGGAGTT
>CAYVTK010000003.1:15705-16241 GCA_964454465.1 uncultured bacterium
AAATTAATTTAGAGAATGATGTTATCATTTTTGAAGGAAGAAATTTAGAATATATAAATTCAGAACCTTTTATTGATTATGGAATTGATGGAATCCCTTCTGCAGGGTCAGAAGTTGGAGAAGCTTGGAGTGATGACAATGAGAATGGAACGCTAGATTGGGATGATTTAAATAGTAATGAAATATGGGATCAGGGTGAGGGAGAATATTGGGTAGATTGTGGAGAAGATGGTGAATGCCAATTTTTAATAGATGAAAGTACAGGCTTATATATCAAAGATAATGATGGCCTCTACATAGATAACCCAATTTGGCAAGCAGCTGATCCCGGAGAATTAGATGAAATTTGGAATGCCCCAAAGGATGCTGGAGAAGCTGATGGACAATGGAGCTGTGATGGACAAAATCCTGATTTGTGTGAAGAGTTTACAGATTCCAATGGAGATGGGACATGGACACAGGGAGAGTATAATTACTGGTATTTAAATCCAGAAGATCAGAATGCAGACAACTTAGATCTTAGAGGAACCCATTAC
>CAYVTK010000003.1:16251-16999 GCA_964454465.1 uncultured bacterium
AACTTGTAAAATTAGTATTTGATGTATTTCTTTATGATTTTGGTCAAGATAATATCCCTGGGGATCATACCTTTTTTAAGGATTGTGGATTAGATGGTCTGTGCGAAGGAGA
Source organism: uncultured bacterium (assembly GCA_964454465.1). Lineage (GTDB taxonomy): Bacteria > Fidelibacterota > Marinisomatia > SCGC-AAA003-L08 > D37C17. The sequence goes on from CAYVTK010000003.1 coordinate 16,364, forward strand.
CGAAGGCTGGATTTCTTCTGATGATGGTGAAGAGAACGGAATATGGGATAGCTTTGGATTAGGTAAAAGTGAAACTGTTTTTGGATTTATAGATGGATCAGGGAATGGAGGTTTATTTGATGGTTTATCTGAAGGACAAAATATTGTAAATGATATTAATATACCCACAGAGGGCTGCTTTGAAGCTTTTAATGATGGAGATAGCATTTGTGGTAATTTTATGCCAGAAGGATGTGCTGAAGATCCAGATTGCATTGTTGGAAATGGTTTATGGGATAGATTCTTCCCAGCAAACGATTGTGGACTAGATGGTCTATGTGAAGGAGATGAAGGATGGAATGGCGCTGACTATGGTGAGGGAAATGGAATATGGGATAGCTTTGATTGGGATAATGATGGAGCCTATGATACCGGAGAGGATTGGGATCCTAACTCATGGGATAATTGGAGTGATCCAAACAATAATGGACAACTTGATCCAGAAGAAGTCTGGAGTGATAATAATCAAAACGGTATTTATGGAGATAATGGGGATACATTTTTAATCAATCAAAATAATGTTAATTGGCAAGATACCTATCCATATGCAAACGGTCAATATAATAAAAATGATGATGGAGATATTTTATTAGATTG
>CAYVTK010000004.1:0-15945 GCA_964454465.1 uncultured bacterium
TTATAGCCTCAACACACAATACAATGCTATTTTTTACAGACACAGGAAAATGTTATTGGTTAAAAGTACACCAAATTCCACAGGCCTCAAGAATATCACAAGGAAGGGCCATTGTAAACTTAATAGGATGCGACCCAAATGAAAAAGTTAAAGCTTTTGTTTCTGTAAAAGAGTTTTCAGAACAACAGCAATTAATTATGTGTACACGTAAAGGCTTAATAAAAAGAAGTAATTTAATATTATACAGCAAGCCTAGAAAAGGTGGAATTTATGCGATTGATGTTAATGAAGGAGATGAATTAATCCAAGCAAAACTTAGTACAGGGGACCAAGATATTGTATTGGCAACAAATAATGGCAAATCTATCAGGTTTAACGAACAGCAAATTAGATCAACAGGAAGAAAAACCAAGGGAGTAACAGGAATTAGAATGTCTTTTAAAGATGATTTTGTTATAGGGATGTTAACAGTGCGAAGAGAAGGACAAATTTTAGTTGTCTCTAGCCGGGGGTTTGGAAAAAGAAGCGAGCTACAAGAGTACAGAGAACAAAAAAGAGGAGGAAAGGGCGTTTTTACCTTAAAGGCTAATCAAAAAACAGGAAAATTAATTTCTATTATGGAGGTTGTGGATGAAGACGATTTAATGATTATTACAGATAAAGGAATTATGATAAGACAGTCAGTTGATAGGTTGAATATTATAGGAAGAAATACCCAGGGAGTGAAGCTTTTAAAATTAGATGAAAAAGCCCAAATAGCATCTGTAACCAAAGTTATCAAAGAAGATGAAACAACAGAAGAAGGCGAAGAAGAAAGGCCTGCCGACCCCTTAGATGTAAACTAAAATATGGTTTTGAAAAAAAGCTTAAAAACCGTCACGATCAACCCCCTTCATTTAAAACAAATTAAAAAAAACATCAAAAAACAATCACCACACCCAGAAAAAGTACAAATTATAGCAGTTACTAAAACGTTTGATTTTTCAGCAATTTTAAGCGCACAACAACAAAAAATTTTTAATATAGGGGAAAGCAGAGTTCAAGAAACAAAACATAAAATCAAAAACAATAAATTAAAAACCCAAACAAAAATACACCTTATAGGACACCTACAAAAAAACAAAGTTAATATGGCTGTTAAATTATATGATGTAATACAATCTGTTGATAGTTTAGCGCTGTTAGATAAAATAAACCAGGCGGCAAAAAAACAACAAAAACAACAAAAGGTTTTTTTACAAATTAATATTACAAACAGCCCCACACAAAAAGGTTTTAATATTTTAAACACCATACAGGCAGCAGAACATACAACAAAATTAAAAAACATTAAATTGTGTGGGGTGATGGCAATAGGAAAAAACACTAAAAATGAAGAAAAAATAATTCGAAGTTTTAACAAAACACAGGCAATACAAAAAACAATACAAAAAACAATTAATTCATCTTGTATTTCTTTATCAATTGGAATGAGCCAAGACTATATTTTAGCACTTAAAGCTGGAGCAACCCACCTCCGGCTTGGAACCCTTTTATTTAATAGCCGCTATGATACTTAAAAAACAATTTATAACACAGGAAGCAGCAAGCCAATTAAATTTAAAGGCGCACAACCTAGACCAAGCAACAATTATACCCCTTAAATCACACACCTTCTTTAAAAAACAAAAAAACAAACAACAAACAATACATATTTACGATATAGGATTTAACACACCAACAAACATTATCCCTATTAACAACCATATTAATAAAACGGGCTCCAACCCCCTGTCTGGAGAGAAAAACAAAACAACTTTTTATGATATTACCAAGATTTATAGACAACAAAAAGAAGGAAAAATAGCAGAATGTTTTGGTGCCCACAACCCGCCCAAAATACAAACAGCGCATATACAAGGGAGGTTTTTATGCCACCATGTTATAGCCGCACATTGTGCTGGGTTTCATAAGATTTTTGCATATATTATTGATTGATTGATAAGTGTTTTGCAACCTGTTCTACAGAAGACACCACAGACACACCGGTTTGTAATAGGCGCTGGTGATTTATATGTCCATAAGAAACCAATAAAACAGAACAGCCTAATTTTTTTGCAACCCGGAAATCATATTCTGTATCTCCAATTAAAAGGGTATGCGAGAGATTTAATTGATATTTAGATACAAGCTCTCTACCAACAGACTCTTTTCCAACAGCATTTAAATTATCAACACCAAAAACCCCTTTAAAAAATCCCTGCAAACCATAATGTTTTATAGACTGCTTTAATAAACTGTTTTCTGATGCAGATAAAACAAATTGCTGTATTTTTTTTTCATTTATAGTTTTAAAAAGATCAAGCAGCCCCATATGAAGAGAAGGTAAAAACATTTTTTTTTCATATTGTTTTATAAATTTTGCATTTAGTTTATTAAAAACATCTTCTGTAAACTTAAAACCTAAACCCCTCCAATAGTCTTGAATTGGAAAACAAAAATTTTTTCGATAATGCTTTAAATTAGTTTGAGGAAGCCCCTGTTTATATAATAGCTTATTCATAACAGAAACAAAAACCCAAGCATCATCTACAATGGTTCCATTCCAGTCCCAAATAATATTTTTAATATTCATAGGTTATTTTTTAGAATCATGTTTTTTTAAAAAATCAAATGTATATATACCATCTTTATGACCATCAGAAAAGAAAAACTGTAAACCATAAAAACCAACCTTTTCAAAACGAACAACAAAAATATCTGGCCTTGGCACAACACGTTGTCCCCCATACTGGTTTCCCAAAACATCCTTTTCTCCGCTACAAAACGCACAAGGACAAAGAGACCTTAACTCACTATAAAGAATATATGTTTCTATACCATCTTCCCATAAAATTCCCACTTCATTTTTAAATAAATTAATTGATTTGATCATAAAATTTTCCTGCTTTTTATTGTAAAAACGATTTCTTAATTTTGAAAAAGTAAATAATACCCCTAAATTTATTAACAATTATTATGTATAAAATGTCTTTTGTTAAAAAAACTGTTTTATATGCGCTGTTCTTCTTTATTATACCTTTACAAGCAGCATATGCTCAAGAAACCATAAAGCCCATTTTGTTATTAGAAAACACAGAAGGGCACCAGTTTTATTCTTTTGAAAACAACCAGCTTTCTCTATATAAAATTAAGGAACAAACAAAATACTTTAAAACCTGGGAGTATCAATTTTTAAATAATAAAGAAATAGAATTAATATCAATACTTTCCGGAGATATTAAAGATGGCCCAGAAAAAGAAATTATAGTTGTTTTACATTCTTTTGGCTCAAAAGGAGAGGTTTATATATTTAAAATTAAAAATAATAAACCAGAAGGCCCCCCGGAAATATTGTTAATTCCAACAACAAAAGAGGGGACTAGACCAACCCAAGCACAGCTAATAAACTGGGACCAACAAACAAAACAGGAAATATTGTTAATGTGTAGCAGCCCTGAGAGAGAGCTTTTAGTATTAGATTATTATAATAATAATCTATCGATTATTACAACCCTAGCTACAGACTTCTTAGCCTCCACTTATGGCCCAATTAAATTTTTTACAACCGATCAAAATAAAGACGGCGTTGACGATGTACTAATTTATAGTACAAACAGCCAAGTAGAAGAAAATATTGTATTATCAACACAAGAAGAAAAAAGAACAACCCTTACCAAACAAATTGATTTTTCTTCTATTAAACATTTTAGAAAAACCTCAAAAAAAGAAACAGTCTGCCTTTTAAACGAAAAGAAAACAATATATTCTATTACAGCAGACAAGAGCACCCCAATGTTAAAAGAAAACATTCAGTCTATCATTGATGTTTCTGATAAAGATGCTATTGTTTTAACAGACAATAATGAGCTGGTTATAGTGAAACCAAATACACAAAAAGGGTTTCAAAACCAAAACAAAAAAATTAAATTAGAAATACAACAAGAAAAGACACAATATATTTTAAACCCAAACCATACAGCGGCCCTATTTTTTAATGCAAAAACAACAACCCCCACATTTGTTTTTTTACGTCCAAACCTAACACAAAAAAAACTAATAAAGACAACACAAACACCAACAAACCACGCAACACACAAGGCTACACAAACGATAATAGAAAAGCACGACACCCTTTATGTTAATGTTGGTACAAAAACAACCCTTTCTATTCCAAGACCAGACAGCCTAAATATTGAAAGCATAGAAACACACAAAAAACCAGATACAATGATTTTAAACCCCCAAACATTAGAGTTCGTCTGGACACCAGAAACACAGGACGCAGGAATACAAACCTTTGAATATTCTGTTAGTTATACCTCAGAACCAAAACTAAAACAAATAACAAAAAACAAAAAACAACTAAGCCTTCAAAACACATTTACCACAACAAGCACAACGCACCGTTATAATATTTATGTTAATGATATACCAAGCCTAATAATTAATAATCCACAAGACACAATTCACGCCACAGGTTTTTTTGAATCTGAATATATCATTAAAGACACATATCATATTGAAAAACCCACAATACAAACACAGAATAATAAAACAAACAATATTTTGATAAATAAAAAGACCCTTTTTTGGGAGCCTGGTCGTTTAGATGCTGGAGAAAAAAACTTTTTAATTATAGCAGATGATGGGATGGCACAAGACACTGTGTTGGTGTCTGTTTTTGTAGACACCACCATTAATAAAATAGAGGAAAACACAGATTTTATTATTACTGTAAATGAAAATTTTACACACCAGCTGCCATATACAAAAGAGACAAATTATAATATTATTCAAGGACCAGACAACCTGCGCATTTCTCCTAAAGGTAAAATTCACTGGATACCAATCATCACCCAAGCAGATCTCAACACAGTAATTGTTATAGAAAAAACAACACAACAGCAAACAGAACACATCTTAAATATTTATGTAAACTCCCCCCCTGTAATTTCATATCAGCCAGCACTACAAGAGACTATTCCGGAAGGGGAAAGGTTTCAGTTTCAATTTCAGAGTTTTGATATGAACACAGATGCGAAGCTACAATGGACCAACATTACAAGCAGCGAAGTACCCGAATTTATTATTAATCAGTTTGGAATGTTAGAGTTTGTCAACACAGAAAAAATTGATAATTTTCGATATATTATTCATTTAAGCGACGCTATAGACAAAGATATTTTTATTGGAAAACTATATGTCAACGCACTACCAGAAATTTTAAGTACCCCAGAAAAACATGTACAGCTTGGAGAAACATATAAGTATACTCTAATTACGGCAGACAAAAACCAAGAAAAGCCATATAGAGAAAATGAAAGCAATAAATTATATTATGAGTTAGAAACAATTCCAGAAGGAGCGACCTTTAATAAGAACAAAAAAACGATCTCGTGGACACCTTCGAACACACAAATAGGAAAAAATTTATTTAAAATAATGGTTACAGACTCAATTACCAGCGTTGAACAAGAATTTTCTGTGTTTGTTAATGACAAACCCAACATTGTAAGCCCTGATAGCCTAAGCATTATGCTTGGAGACACACTTTTTCATTATTTTGATGCCCAAGACCTTAATCAAGATTCAGAACTTATATACACAATTAAAACCACAATTGATGAAATTCTGTTTAGCGGAAAATCTGGAAAGCTTGTATGGGTTCCACAAGAATCAGATTTAGGGCTTCACACTTTAGAAATCAGTGTATCCGATGGATTTAATAAAGGCACAGATATACAAAAATTAAATATATTTGTTTATAAAAATCCGATCTTAATAAACAGGCCCAAAGAAGAGGCTTTTGTTAATATGGAATATTATTTTAATCCCAAAGGACAAGATATGTTTGGAGACTCTATTATTAATAAAGACATCTTTTTTAAACTATTAAGCACAGACTCATTATTTAGCGGAAAAATTAATACAGAAACAGCGGGCCTGCGCTGGGTACCATCTATAGCCGAAATAGGAGAACAACAATTATTAATTACTATTATAGACAAATATCAACACAAACAAGAGCAAAGCTATCCAGTGAATGTAATGTTAAGCCCCTGTGAAACGACACAACCAACAAATCCATGTGAAGGTCTAGACACATTAATAATTAATAAAACAGATACAGTAGAAAAAACGATTATAGACAGTGTTTTTATAGAAAAAAAAGACACAGTGTATATTGATAAAAAAGAACCAAAAGACACCAAAGACGATAAGTGGAAACCTAAAGGGTTAGGCTTTTAATTTTTTGAATAAGAAGGTTTTCATTATTAACCCCCACATCAATTTCTAATATAAAAAACCCCAAACGCACACTAGAACACCACTCTAAAAAAGTATCACTTAAATTTTCAATTTTTACAAAATCTTTATGTGTGGTTAATATTCCTGTAATGTGGTGTTGGGAATATAAAGACTGTAACGTTTGTAAGAGTTGCAACTCGTATTTATAATAATTATAATGGTCTGGAAAATTAGCGTGTGCTACAACGCTATTTTGATATGCTTCGGCTGTTTTTCTAAAAGAACCCGGATCTCCTATACCACAAAAAGAAAACAATTTTTGCTGTTTTGGTAAAGCAAGCAACCGAATAGGAGGGGCCCAAGACAAAAACTCTTTTTTATCTAATGTATATTGTACTAAAGAAGTAGAGGTGTTAGAGTATATATATGGAATATTATACTTTTTAATTATAGGCAAAACACAATCAACGCCCGCACTATTTAAAGAGGCCAAATTTTTTTTTGTAAAAACCACCAAGTCCGCATTCTGTAAAGACAGAACGCTATCTCTTAATTTTCCAAAAGGAAAAAAATTCAAGTCTCGCTTTTTATTTAAAGCATTAAAAAGCACAACATCAAAATCTTTTTTGATATATTTACTTTGAAAACTATCATCTAATAAAACTAAGCGCGGATTAAACTTTTGTATAGCAAAAGCAATACCCCGCGTTTTCTGATTATCTACAACAATAGGAACACACCCAGGCTTAGATGCCATCATAAAAGGCTCATCTCCACAAACAGAAGGAGAATCACAAATTCTTTGATAGCCATTATGTACAACGCAGGTGCCCCTGACACCCTTTTTATATCCTCGGCTTACAATAACAGAAGGAATATGATGTTTTTTTAAGACTTGAGATAAATATTGAACAAAAGGGGTTTTGCCGGTTCCACCAACAGCTATATTACCTATAGATACAATTGGTACAGAAAAACGATGTCTTTTGACTAGCTTAGAAAAAATCAAAAAATCATACAACCTTAGAAAGCCAATACAAAGTTTATTAAAAAGAAAAAGCATAATAGCTATCCATGAACCTTTTTATTTAAAATATTATGATTATTATTGATGTATTTTGAAACCGCGAGAGTATCATTTATACTAAAATCTTGTTGATGAGACAAAGGGGATGAAAACCGTATATGAATAGTACTAAAAGGTTTTGGAATTATTGTTTTATCCCATGAAGGAAGGGTCCAATAATGTGTTGCTGTTCCCGACACTGCAACAATTTGTGCGCCATATTTTAATGCTAGCGATATAGAGCCCTTCTTGGCAACAAACGGGGGTCCTTTGGGACCATCATTTGTTACAGCAATAATATTTTTGGGTTTTTTAAACAAATCAATCATTGATTTCAACACATTGCTCCAGCCCCGCGTACTAGAACCTTTGATTAATTTAAATTTCCAAGAACGAAGAATCTTTGCCATAATTTCTGAGTCTCTATGTGTACTTGACACAGCCCAAACCCCCAAAGAAATTTTTTTAAAATAGCGAGCCACCAATAAAAAACTAGTATGCCAACAGCAAATTAAAATAGGACTATTTTTTCTTTGATATGACAAAAACAAATTTTTATTATGCACCTTCCATTTACATGTTATAAAAACAATAAACAAAAAACTCTTTAAAAAAACAGGAGCAGCACAATAAAATATTTTTTTTAACATTGATTTAATAATTTGCAATATATGAGCTAGTCTGTTCGTACGCATTTTTTAAAGCCAAAGGTTTAATAATTTCCAAAATTTCATTTTGTTTTTGTTGTAACTTTTGAGGATTATGTAAATATTCTTGTAGCACCACCACTAATTGAGATGCGGTTAAATTGTTTTGTAAAACTTCTAATACAATAGATTTATTTGCTAAAATATTGACAATAGAGGCAAAGGGCGTTTTAATAAACATTTTAGTTGTCCACCAAGATAGACTGGACGTTTTATAAATTACAACCATAGGGGTTAATGTAATAGCGCATTCTAATGATGCGGTGCCAGATGCAACAAATGCAAAATCAATGTTTTTGAAAGATTTTAAAATAGCACCACGGTTAATATGAGCCCGACCATCTTCAATAAAGCTTTCAAGAAAAGAGGGCTGGATATTAGGGGCACAAAAAACTTCAAAATTTAAATTCATACTACAATTTTGAGTTTGTTTTATCATGTCCATTAATATTGGTAAATGTTGTTTAATTTCTTGTTGACGGCTACCAGGACAAATAGCGATATTATAAGATGTTTTTTTATTTGATGGAGGCTTTGTTGTTGAGAGATTTTTTTCTACCAGCGGGTGACCAAAATATTTCACATTAATATTTCGTTTTTTGTACCAACTTACCTCAAAAGGAAAAAGAACAATTAAAGAATCAATATATTGCTTAATAACAGATATTCTTTTTTCTTTCCAGGCCCATAATTGAGGACTAATGTAATAGATGATTTTTATTTTCCAAAGATGTTTAATTTTTTTAGCAATACGCAAATTAAAACCAGGATAATCAATTAAAATAATCTTATGGGGCCGCACTTCTTTAATATGCCGCAAAACCAACCTTTCTAAATGTAAAAAAAATATAATATTTTTTAATACTTCCCAAAACCCCATAATAGCTAATTTATCCATAGAAACCAAAGATACAAAACCAGCTTTTTCCATTTTTGGGCCGCCAAGGCCAGAAAATGAAGCCTCTGGAACCTGATGGCGTAAGCCCTTGATTAGTTGTGCACCATGTTCATCTCCTGAGCTTTCCCCTGCAATAATAATAAAATGTTTATTTTTGTTCATTAATTTTTTTCTGAATTTCAAGCGCAATTTTAATTGCCTCTCTCCCAGCGCTTGCATCTACCAAAGTTTCTTGTGAGGAGTGTATACTGGAAATAAAAGAAACAAGTTCCTGATATAAGGCATTTTGTTTAGGAATACTTTCCTGTTGATGCACAACCAATTTATTATCTCTAGAAAAAATTAACTTTGTATCCTGATTGTTTGCCTGTTTATTTTGTACAGCATAAGTATTAATAGAGGGGTTTTGCAAATTGACAGAAAAATACTTTTGAGTATTAAAAAGACGGAGCTTTCGTATAGCGGTATCAGAAATTCGACTTGCCGTTAAATTAGCAACAGCATTATCTTCAAATACAAGGCGCGCATTAGCCAAATCAATTGTTTTAGATAGTACCCTAAGGCCGAGGGCCTGTATTGTTTTTACACGACATTGCTTAATGTGTAAAATTAAATCAATATCATGAATCATTAAGTCTAACACCACATCCACATCTAAACCCCTTAGATTAAATGGGGCCAATCGTTCAGACTCAATAAATTTTGACATACTTATATTTTTTTTTGTTAATAGTTGAACAAACGCAGGATTAAATCTTTCAATGTGTCCTACTTGCACCAATAGATTTTTTTGTTTTGCTAGTGTAATAATTTTATCTGCATCTTGAAGATTTGTAGTGATTGGTTTTTCAATAAATATATGACAATTGTTTTGTAGGGCCCGTACTGCAATCTCAAAATGAGATTGTGCGGGGGTTGCAATTGTTAAGGCATTACATTCCCGCAAAAGATCGTTTAATGAAGAAAAAACATGAACGTCATGTTGTCTTCCCACTTTTTTTGCTTGTGAAAGAGAAAGATCATATACTCCAGAAAGCTTAACATTGGAAACATTTTTAATTTGTTGGGCATGATAATTTCCTATATGACCAGCGACAACAACACCATAATATATTTGCCTTGGTTGCAAAATAAATTAATTTTTAAATTTAATTTCTTGCTAATGTTACGTGAAAAAGTCTATTATTAGGAAGTAAAATTATGCTAATTAATTTAAAAAATAATTTCCACTGGTTTTTATATAGCGCAGGCCTATGTGTATATTTTATGATGCTTGCACAAACAACATTGACATTAAGCGTAATATGGTTGTTGTTTGTTTTATATGCCTGGTTAATTATTTCAATCCTTACAAATCAATATTCTTTTAAATGTTTTTTATATGTTTTTTGTTGTTCTGGAATTATAGTTTCTTTGTCATTGTTTTTTAGTTATGGTATCGAACAATTACCACTACCGGTTGGTGCAATTTTATTTAAAGAAGAGGGTATTTTACCTGCAATTTTTTTATTTTTTATTTTTTCTATTCCATTGCTAGTGTATAATCGCAACGACCTAAATTGGAACATAGAAACACAGCCCCTAATAAAAAAACAAAATCAGATTAATCAGGAGAGCACAACAAATCATATGATGGCCAGCGAGGAATGGGAAGAGGCAACTCTTGAAGACCTAGAGTCTGGATCTTATGAGCCAGCATAAAACTAATCTAGCCGCGGTATTATATGCTCTGATGCGTAATACACATAACACAAAGAAATTAATATATATACTACAACAACAAACACAACATACTGCTGTAAAAACATAGCATACATATATTGTGATCCCAGGTATGTTGTGGCGCTGATGATGAAAAAGGGCACCAACTTATTAAGCTGATATTTAATAGGCAGCCAAGTTTGATTTTTATAAATTAACATAATAGACATAGCAAAATATGCTAATAGTGTTGCGTATGCCGCACCATAAATTCCAAATTGAGGTATTAAAATACAATTAGTTAGTATATTAATAAAAAAACCAACCCCCCAAAAAACTGGAGCCCATTTTTGTTTTGTTTTTAAATAAATTGAAGGCATTTGTAAAACAAATAAACCATAAAATATATAACCAAGACAAATAATAGGTATAATGCCCCCTCCCTCCCAAAAGTCTTTCCCTATTAAATAATATGATCCAAGGCGCCATTGAAAAATTATTGGCCAGAACACAGACAATAGAGTAGTAATAAAAATTAAAATTAAAATGAAATGCTGTCCAATGTTTTCAAATACTGCAACCCCTTTTCCCAATCCTTTTTTTAGATAAAAGGGCTGCCAATTTAGATTAAAAGAGTTTACCAGAAGAAGAATTACGCTGCCTATTTTATAGCCTGCACCATATAAACCCACATCATTAATATTACGAAAATAACCCAACATCCACCGATCAGACATTTCAATTAATACAAAAAAAAGCGCAGCAGGAAAAAAAGCAACGCCAAACCGCAGCATTTTATATAATAAATCTACATTGAAAGAGGCAACTCTAAAATAGGAGAGCATAACTGGTAATAACAATAAAAACTGAACAATGGAAACATATAGCAGGGCATTAATTGCCCCCAACAAACCTAAATGACAAAATTGAATAAAATAAATATTAAAAAAGATTGATAATACAACATTAATAAAACACACGAATAAATAATAATAAGGTCTTTCTAATAAGCGTAATAAAGAACTATTGCGAGAAGAGACCATATCTAAAACAGCAATAACAAGTATTATGGTCACAATGGAATATGAAGGAGAATTATTTGTGATACTAATATATAATGTGTAGCCAAAAAACAAAACGAGACTTAAGATAAAACTATAAATAATAGAATATAAATTTGAAGTAGTAATAATTTCCTCTTTTTTAGAAGAATGAAAAAATTTAAACAAAGAGGCATTCATTCCATGTGTATATAAAACATTTAAAAAGGCTAAAATTGTATATATAATAAAAACCCACCCCATATCATGCTTTGGTAGCAGATTGGTATAAAAGGGCAACAATAAAAAAGATATTGCACGCAAGCAAATAAAACCCACACCATACACTGAAGTTGTTCTCCAAAAGCTCATACTAAATATTGCATTCTAATTATTCTCATATCTTTAAAACTACACCACATGAAAACAGTTCCTATTATATTGTTAAATCAACTTTTTATATATATTTTATAATGCAGATTATAAATGATTTTTTTTATTTTAATATATTAATCAAATTTATCCATAATATTTAAAAATTTTTTAATAAAGAAATGCCACCAAACACCATTAAATCAATTACAGCTAGACAAATATTTGATTCGCGAGGGAATCCCACAGTAGAAGTTGATACAATTTTAACTAATGGAATAATTGGACGCGCATCTGTTCCAAGCGGAGCATCAACAGGAGAATATGAAGCAATTGAGCTACGAGATTATGGAAAAGACTATATGGGGAAATCGGTATTTGTTGCAGTTAATAATATAAATAATATTATTGGACCAAAACTTATAGGCGAGAACCCGGACAACTTTAAAAAAATAGACTCCCAGCTACTTTCTTTAGATGGAACAACAAATAAATCTAATTTAGGAGCCAATGCATTATTGGGTGTATCCATGTCTGTTGTACAAGCTGCCGCAACAATGAACCAGGTTGATTTGTATGAATACCTGCATATTGGAGAGGCATATATTATGCCCATACCAATGATGAACATTATAAACGGTGGCAGTCATGCTGATAATAATGTAGATATACAAGAATTTATGATTTATCCTCATGGAGCTGAATCTTTTTCGCAATCTATGCAAATAGGGACAGAAATTTTTCATACTTTAAAAAAGATTTTACACGATAAAGGCCTAAGCACATCCGTTGGAGACGAGGGGGGTTTTGCCCCTAATCTTAAATCTAATGAAGAGGCAATTGAAATTATTATTCAGGCAATTGAAAGTTCTAATTATAGACCCCATGAAGAGGTTGGTATTGCCCTTGATGTTGCAGCAAGCGAGTTATATAATAAAAAAACCTCTTGTTATGAATTAAAGTCTGAAAATCTAGAGTTTAATTCTGATGAAATGATAGCCTATTATAAAAAATTATGTTCTAAGTATCCGATAATATCAATTGAAGACGGTTTAGATGAAAACGATTGGCAAGGATGGACCAAATTAACATCAACAATAAAACAAGGAATACAGCTTGTTGGAGATGATTTAACGGTAACAAATTCTCAAAGATTACAGAAATCCATTGATGAAAAAGCTATGAATGCTATTTTAATTAAATTAAATCAAATAGGAACAGTATCAGAAACACTAAATTCGATTGATATTGCACAAAAATCAAACTTTGGCACCATTATATCGCATAGATCTGGTGAAACAGAGGACACCTTTATATCAGATCTGTGCGTGGCTGTATCCTCGGGACAAATTAAAGCAGGATCGTTATGCAGAACAGACAGAATTGCAAAATATAATCAATTATTAAGAATTGAAGAAAAATTAAAAAGGACAAATAAAAAAATTCACTATCACCTACCAGCAATTATGCAAAAAGACCACATTTTTTAATAGAAAAAAATGAAAAATATTTTACGAAAAAAACAAATAAACACTAAAAAGACTTCTAAGTTTTATATTGCCTTTACTAGTATTATTATAGGTGTATTAATTTTATTGTTTAATGATTTTGGACTATTAAAATTATTCAAACTACAATATCAGCACAGAGAACTAGAAGGCTCCCTAACTACATTGTTGTTAAACCAAGAAAAACTGAAACTAGAAATTAATCAACTGCAGACAAACAACGAGTATATAGAAAAAATTGCAAGAGAACGCTTTATGATGGTTGTGCCTGGCGAAAAGGTATATCGCGTTGAAGAAATAAAAAAATATTAATATAGGTATATGGCATTATGATGAATATAATTCGTATTTTAATAGTGCTAAGCAATATAACCTTTCTGTTTTCTATAGATGTTGCATTAGATAAAACTATCCCTTTAGATATTTTACAATATAATAATTCCGCCTATATATCATTAAATGAATTTATTTCTACACACGCTTTATATAGCAATTATTATGATGCAAAAGATAAATTAGAAATTATTTATAATCGCAATAAAATGTATTTTTCTCCAGGTATTACATACTGCAAACTCAACGATGCTTCATATAATTTGGTGCACCCTGTTTTAAATAAAAAAAACATATTTTATGTTCCTGTTGAATCTTTTTATCAGGCGCTAGAAATGGCAGGATTTCCATTTAGGATTATTAAAGAAACGCACAACATGTTATATGTTGTTAAAAATTTTTATAATATAAATAGTTTAGAAATTGCGAATAAGCAAAATGGTACACTTATAGAAATCTATACATCGACCACCTTTAAAAAACAGCACATTTCACATTCTATATCTTCTGCGAATTGGTTAAATATTACTATTTTAGGAGGCATTGTCGATTCGGTCAATATGAACAAATCTTTACGCAGCCCAGTTAAAGAAATTAAAACAATGCAGTCTAATGAGTCAGCACAAATTTCATTGCTATTAAATACAGAAGTAGAGGATGTGGACCTTGCTGTTATTGATGGAAAAATCAAACTATTATTACGCAGCTCAATATTTGATAATGCTGAAAAAATAAAAAATATTCGCAAAAAATGGTTGATTGATACCGTTGTTATTGATCCGGGTCATGGTGGAAAAGATCCTGGCGCGGTAGGTCACCATGTATATGAGAAAGACATTACTCTTGATATTGCTAAAAGGTTAGGAACTATGTTAGAAAGAAACCTTGGTTTAAATGTTGTGTATACACGAGAAACAGATGTTTTTGTTCCGCTATGGAAGCGTACTAAAATTGCCAATAGCGCCGGTGGAAAACTTTTTATTAGTTTGCATGTTAATGCTACATCAAAATCATCTAATACTAAAGGCTATGAAACGTATCTTTTAAGACCAGGAAAAACAGACCAGGCTATTGAAGTAGTAAAACGCGAAAATGCCGTCATAGAGTTAGAAAAAGAAAACTATGATTATGCAGAATTGAAGAATGAAAGTTATATTATTGCATCAATGGCGCAAAATAGTTTTATGAAAGAAAGTGAAGATTTAGCGGCATTAATACAGCAACATATGTCTAAAAAATTACAAGACATTACCAATAACAGGGGAGTTAAACAGGCTGGTTTTCATGTTTTGGTGGGAGCAACAATGCCAAACGTATTAGTAGAGGTTGGCTTTTTATCTAATAAAACAGAAGCAGCTAATTTGCAGAAATCATATTATAAGCGCAATATTGCAGAGTCTATTTATAATGCAATTGCTGATTTTAAACTTAAATATGAGAGGTCTGTTTTAAAATGAAATCAGATAACAGACCTATTGGAATTTTTGATAGTGGCCTAGGAGGGCTAACAGTTTTAAAACAACTAGAACACAGGCTCCCCAACGAAACTTTTATCTATATAGGAGACACTGCCCATTTGCCCTATGGCAATAAAAGCAAAGAAGCTATTATCAATTATTCTAAGAGAATAAGTCAATATTTAATTGATTGTAATGTTAAGTTAATTATAGTTGCCTGTAATACGGTTTCATCATTGGCCTTAAAATCCTTAAAACAAAAAATTACTGTACCTATTATTGACGTTATTACACCTATCAAGCATAGCATTATACAAAACCCCAAAATCAATAAAATAGGTGTAATAGGCACATATAATACAATACAATCTAATGCATATCCCAAAATATTAGATGGTATTAATAAAAAGCTGAAAATTTTTCAACAACCTTGCCCCCTTTTTGTTCCAATTATCGAAGAAGGGCTACAGGATGATTTAATAGCCCAGTTAGCAATTAAAAAATATTTACAAACACTCATCAATGAAAACATACAATTATTAATTTTGGGCTGCACCCATTATCCCCTGCTTATAAATAGTATTAAAAAAAAT
>CAYVTK010000005.1:0-6649 GCA_964454465.1 uncultured bacterium
AGCTCGTCGGGCTCATAACCCGAAGGTCATAGGTTCAAATCCTATCCCCGCTACAAAAAAATTACCGACTAAGTGTGCGGTAAAGTGTCTGATGAGGAGATACATAATAAGGGGCCTGATAATCAGGCCCCTTTTTATTTATAATTAAAATTTGTAGATTAAAATATGAAAAAAATAATTTTATATTATGTTTTATCAATATGTTTTATATCTCAGATAGTTTATGGTGATACTTATTTAGGCTATGTAAAGCAAATAGATATGAGTTTTTGTATGGATGTTTGTTCGGAATATTATCTAGAAGGTGAATCTGGAGAAAATATTACTAATATAACATTCGCATCTACATCATATGACCCTTCAATTTATCTTAATAGGTTTGTAGAGGTTCAAGGAGAAGAGATATGGTGTGTTGAATGTGAAGCTGTTCAAATTGAAGAAATTAGTTTTTCAAATGACTGTGAAAGCCCTGTATTTTGTTTTGCAGATCCATGTGAGGTTGCTCCTGAATGTCAGTTAAATACTCCTGTTGAATGTGTTCCTAATTATTGCGATGGATGCTATGCAGATTTTTATGATTTAGATGGGAATTTAGTCGATTGTTATGTTCCAACTATTAATCCATGTGATGACCTAGGGGGTTTGTTTTTTGGTTTATGCGATATGTATTTAGGTATTGCTATTGTTAATGGAGAGTGTGAGGGTGTTTCTGGATGTGGATGGGATATTGATGGAGTAGACTATAGTGATGCATTCTTTAATACCTTTAGTGAATGTGAAGATGCTTGTTTGAATGAACCATATGTATGTGAAGATATAGAATATGATTATGATCAATTGCATAGTGGTGAATATACTTCTTGTGAAGTTAATAACGATTGTATGGCAGTATGGGGTGATTGTGGTGTTGGTTTAGGAGGATGTCATTATGCTGTGAATCCCTTATTATATGATCAAGATGCAGTGAGTGATCTTGTCCCTATGTGGTTAGATAATGATTGTATGCAATGGGTTTGTGATTGCGCATCACTTCCAAATACTGTTTGTAATAACGGATCTTGTGAATTAGCCTATTGCTATGATGAGAATCCTGTGGGATGTTTTGCTTCTGGATGTCCTGATAATTATGGATGCATAGACTATGAAGAAGCAGGAGACTGTGTTCCCTCATACTGTGGCTGTGATGGTGATTTTTATGGCAATTGGTTTTGTACAGAGGATTGTAATGGTGGTACATGCTATGAATATGGAGATATTAATTATGATGATGATATTAATATCGTAGATGTTGTTTCTCTTGTTAATGTAATTTTAGGATTGTCTCCTTCAAGTGCTCTATGCGATATCAATTCAGATCAAACAGTCAATGTTATTGATGTTATCATACTTGTGAATACTATCCTTAATTAATATGGAGTTGGGTAAAAATCTTCTCTTTATTGGCTCTATTATCACGTTTATGGGTTTAATAATTTATTTATTTGGAGATAAATTCTCTTGGTTTGGTAGCCTTTTTGGTGATTTTAAATATGAAACAAAGAATGTCAAATTTTATGCACCTATAACAAGTATGTTTATTCTAAGTATTGCACTTTCAGTACTTGTTAATATTTTGATAAAAATCTTTAAATAGATTTCCTTTAATAAAGTACTAAGAAAATAACCTCTAAAATAGTTATATTATACTTCATTAATCATTATTAATTAAGTGAGGATCTTCCATCTTGGGCAAATGGAATCAAGAACTATTTATTAAAACTACAAAAGAAGTCTGTCAGACAAGGATTTCGAATGTTGTAGTAGATTTGGTTAAATTCGCAGAAGGCGAAGCCGATATTGTATCATGGGGAAGAGGAGAAGGTCATGGTACAATGACATTTAAATGCAAAAGCATTGATTATGGAACACTTTCTCTTTTCCACTTAACCTCTAATGGACAAATAAAATTTCCACTTAATGCCCTAAGAAGTAAAATTATTAAAAAAGAGATTGTTAGAGATTATCAGTTAAAGCTTGAATCAAATTTTATGATGTATTTTGATGAAGATGTATATCCTGTTGATGTCTTCTATTCTATTGATGAATTATTTGTTATGCAAGTTGAAGTCCAAAAATTCATTTTAACAATACAGGGCGTTGCTGCAAGATTGCATCAATAATAACGTTATGTTAAAAAAAATACTAACCATATTATGTGCAGGACTATTTATAAGTTTTGCATTCGCGAATAATCCCCCTGTATTAGACCCTGTAGGTGATCTTGATTTTGATGAAGGAGATTCTCTGACAATTACTGTTTCCGGAACAGATGTTGATGATGATCCTTTAAGCTTTTTATGTGTGCCTTCATTAAATATTAATTGTATAGTTAATGGTGAACAAATAACATTTACGGGTGTTCCTGTTGATTCAGATTGGAGTGGAACAGAAGAATTAACTGTTATTGTTGTTGATGGTAATCCTGAAGGGACTGATGCTGAGGATATTAATGTTACCATTAATCCGGTAAATGATGCTCCTGTATCTTCGGATGTGTCAACTTCTGTTGCTGAGGATTCTGCTGTTATTGTTTTTTTAGATGCAACAGATATTGATACAGAGGATTTTCTATTGCAGTATTCTGTTGTTGCAGATCCGTCATCAGGTTCTGTTAGTAACAATAATAATGGGACGATGTTATATACTCCTAATGATGATTTTACCGGAACAGATGAATTTACTTATAAGGCAAATGATGGTGAATTTGATTCAAATATATCTACAGTTACAATAAATGTTACAAATGTAAATGATGATCCTATTTTAGATACTATAAATGCTATTAGTCTTAATGAAGATGAGCCAGAGACAATTGTAATATCAGCAAGTGATATTGATGGAGATAATTTAACCTATACATGTGTTGCCTCTAATAATATTGGATGTAGCGTTAATGGAGATAATATAACGCTTACTCCAGTAGAACATTGGCATGGAGAAGAGAGCGTAACAATGGGTGTTCAGGATGGTAATGGTGGAGATGTTACCCAATCTGTAACCGTCACTGTGAATCCTGTGAATGATGCTCCTGAGATTGCTGCTATTGATCCTGTGAGTTTTAATGAAGGTGATACAGGCTCTACTACAGCTGTTGGATCGGATGTAGATGGAGATGTTTTATCCTATAGTTGTATCCCTGGAGCAAATATAGAATGTGATGTTGTTGGAGCTAATATTACATTTTTAACTACAGCTAATCCTGATTTTAATGGCACAGAGACATTAACTATTACTGTTGATGATGGTCAAGGAGAAGATAATAGTCAAGCGAGTACAACTGTTGAGGTTACAGTAACACCACAAAATGATGATCCTGTGCTAGATAATGTTGTTGATTTTAATTTTAATGAAGATGAACCAGAGACAATTACCCTATCTGCAACAGATGCTGATGGAGATAACTTAACCTATACATGTGTTGCCTCTGATAATATTGGATGCAGTGTTAATGGAGCAGATGTAACATTTACTCCAGTAGAACATTGGTATGGAAATGAAGATGTTACTGTGGGTGTTCAGGATGGTAATGGTGGAGATGTTACCCAATCTGTAACCGTCACTGTGAATCCTGTGAATGATGCTCCTGAGATTGCGGATATTGCTCCTGTTAATTTTGCAGAGGATAACACAGAAACAATTACAGCTGTTGGATCGGATGTAGATGAAAATAATCTAGAGTATACTTGCACACCAGGTGTAAATATAGACTGTACTGTTGTTGGAGCTAATATTACATTTTCTGCACCAGAAAATTTTAATGGAACAGAGACCTTAACAATTACTGTTGATGATGGTCAAGGAGAAGATAATAGTCAAGCGAGTACAACCGTTGAGGTTACAGTAACAGCAGAAAATGATGATCCAACAGCAGGTGCTTTTGGAAATATCCCAAATTTTGCTATTAATGAAGATGCTCCTGACCAAGTTTTTGAATTATCAAATTATTTTGATGATACAGAAGATGGCTCAAATTTAACATATAGTGTTATTGAAGGTGATCTTAGCAATGTTATTAACCATACTATTGTAGGGACAACACTTACATTTGATTTTCTTGATGATCAATATGGTATTGGTGATGTCATTATTAGAGGATGTGATAGTGGAGATGCTTGTTATGAACATATTCCTACCATTACTGTACGTCCTATAAATGACCCTCCTGATCTTAGTGGTATTAATACAGCAGGTCAAACAGCTGTCATTGACTATGAATACTCTTTTGTTGTAAGCCCTGTAACTGATGTTGATGATTCAGAATTTACTTTTACTATTCCAGGCTTACCATCATCAGGAGATGCATATTTTTCTAGTTCAGGAACAACAACGGCAACTGGCCAAAATGCAACATTCCTTTGGTATCCTGATCAACTTGGAGTAGAGCAAGTTACTATTTGTGTAACAGATAATAATGCATCAGGCTCTACTACAGGTATACAAGAAACATGTTTTAATCCGGCTATTTCTATTGAAGTTGTTGAAGGAGATGATAATACTCCTCCTGCAATTACAGATTGGGGTAGTCAAAGCATTGATGAAGATACTGTATTTAGTGAATTTTTAACTATTACAGATGCTGAGGATGCTATTAGTGAATTAGACCTTTCTGTTACAAAATCTTATGAAAATGGTTATGCCTTAGGAGGTGCTACAGCAGAAGTTAATTATGATGGAGGAGAAGGTAAATGGAATCTTACTGTTACCCCTGATTCTGATTGGAACGGTGATCTTAGAATTATTGTGACTGCAGATGATGGTTCAAACTCAGGGACATTAGATTTTATTTTAACAGTTAATGCAGTAAATGATCCTCCGAGTTTTGATTTTATTGATGATGGTATTATTGTACTTGATGAAGATTCCCAAACAACATATGATGTGTATATTGAAGATATTGATGCACATGCACATTATAATATAAATCCTCAACAAACAATTGACTATACATTAACACCTCTTAATCATGACGGTTCAGAACTTGCAGGATCAATTAATTCTGCACAAATCACATTTAATAATGAAACAAATTTCTTTGATGAGGGTAATGATTTAAATGTAATGACATTTATTCCTGTACCTGATTTTGATGAGTCTAGAAGCTTTACTCTAACAATTACAGATGGAGATGAAGCATCATTTTCAGATGATTTTAGAGTAGATATCACGGGAATTAATGATCCTCCTATTATAAGCCTAGCTAATACTCCTCTTGATTTTGATGAAGATACAGTGTCGGATCCTATTGTAGCTAGTGCTGTAGATGATGTTGCAGATCCACAGTATGCAGATAGTGTTGGAAACTTCACATATACTTGTAGTCCTCTTGGCCCAAATCCTAAAGTAGGGTGTACTGTTGCTGATGATCAGATAACATTTGAAAATACTACAGTAGATTTCTACGGTACACAAGATTTTAGAATTACAGTTAATGATGGAGGTGCTAGTAATAATACAGACTATGAGGATATTACTATAACTGTTAATCCTATTAATGATGCTCCAACAGCAGTAGATCTAAATGAGACAACAACAGAAGATAATAGTGTTACATTTACCCTGCCTTATACAGATGATTTCTATGGAGAAGATTATGATGCAACATATACTATTGTTGATTTTTCAGGATTTACAAATAATGGCGAAATCACTCTGCCTACAGCAGAAGGTAGTGTAACCTATACTCCAAATGACAATTTTTATGGAGATGATACTTTCACATTTTATATTACGGATATTGATGAACATGGAGACCCTCTTACTGATTTACAGTCTGTTAACAATGCAACAGTCATAATTACAGTTGGAGATGTGAATGATCCTCCTGTACTTAATCCTATAGATGACTTTACTTTTGATGAGGATGAAGAGCTTGATGCAAATCGCACACTGACTGTTACAGCAACAGATATTGATGTAGATTTAGATCAGTTAGATTTTACATGTTTAGGTACAGGTTTGATAGGCTGTGATGTTACAGTCACAAGCGATGATCCTGCAGGTGCATCCGCTGATATTTTATTTACAGTAGATCCAGATTATAATAATACCATAGATAATGGTGGTGTTCCTGAAACATTTACAATTACTGTGACTGATGGAGCTTTAAATGTACAACAGGATATTGAGGTTACCGTTACTGCTGTTAATGATGCTCCTGTTTCTATAGATAATCCAGAGGCCTATACAACAGTAGAGGAAGTTTCTTTGGATATTGATCTTACATTAACAACAACAGATGTAGATAATGATACTACAACAGAGTTGACCTATGAACTTATGTCTGCTCCAACAGATGGTACTCTAACAAATGATCTAAATAGTTCCTCATGGCAATATGAGCCAGATGCAGATTTTGTTGGTGATGATAGTTTTACATATAGGGCTAATGATGGAGAATTTAATTCAGAGACTGTCACAATATCTATTACAGTAACAAATTTAAACGATACTCCTATATTTACATCAATAGATAATTTAGAGTTTAATGAGGATGAAGAGGTTGATGCAAATCGCACACTGACTGTTACAGCAACAGATCCTGATGCAACTGATGTTTTAGATTTTACATGTTTAGGTACAGGTTTGATAGGCTGTGATGTTACAGTCACAA
>CAYVTK010000005.1:6749-8415 GCA_964454465.1 uncultured bacterium
GTGATGATAGTTTTACATATAGGGCTAATGATGGAGAATTTAATTCAGAGACTGTAACAATAGCGATTACGGTGACTGGAGTTGCAGATGCCCCTGTACTTGACCCTATTGGTCCTATTAGTTTTGATGAGGATGAAGATATAGAAGCAAATAGAACAATTTCTGTTTCTGCAACAGATACTGATAATGATTCTCTTACATTTACCTGTACCGGAAGTGCAAATATTGCATGTAATGTTGTTCCGACAGATGATGGCGCAGATGTTACATTTACAACGCCGCAAGATTGGAATGGAATAGAGACAATTACAATAACCGTGAGTGATATTGCTAATCGTAATAGAGGCGAGGATTTTGAAGATATTGAGGTTACAGTTGTTCCTATTAATGATTTTCCTCTTGTTGCGGATATTCCAGCGGAGGGAGAATTATTAGAAACAGATGAAGAAGTAAGTTTAAGTATCATATTACAAGGATCAGATGTAGATGGTGATCCGCTAACCTATGAAATTATTACTGAACCTGTAGCAGAATCTGGAATAATTACTAATAATAATGATGGCACTGTGACGTATACTCCTGCTGCAGATTTTTCAGGTGTAGCTACCTTTACCTATCGAGCACATGATGGTATAGAGAATTCAGAAGATCCTGCTGCAACAGTTACAATTACAGTTAATGATACTAATGACCCTCCTACAGTAAGTGGCATTTTAGAGATAGTTGATGAGGGGGAATCTATTACATTTGATTTTCTTGGAGAAGATGCAGAAAATGATCCTTTAACTTATGAGATTGTTGATCCGCCTGTAAATGGAGAAGTTGTTAATAATGGAGATGGAACTGCAACATATACTCCTAGCCTTGATTTTGCAGGAGATGAAAACTTTACGTATAAAGCTAATGATGGAGAATTTGATTCGGAGGCTAATGCAACTATTAGTATTATGGTGCTTCAGGTGAATGACCCTCCTACATTAGCTCATATTCCAAATATTACATTTGATGAGGATGAAGAGGATGTAGCCTTACGTACAATTACAGTCTCTGCAACAGATCCTGAGGATGATGATATTTTTTATGGATGTTATACCAATGGACCAAATATTGATTGTACTGTAGATGGCGATCAAATTACATTTACTTCACTTTCTAATTATAATAGCCATTTTGATGAGTTGGGATTTGAAATTGCAACAATTACCGCAGTAGATGGACAAATTGGTGGTACAGATTTTCCAGAATCTCATCAGAATCTTATTGTATCTGTAACTCCTATTAATGATGAATTAATAGCTAACCAAATAGATTTAGACACAGATGAAGATACTCCTATTACAGTTGATTTATATGATTATATCGTGAACGTAGATGATATAGGTGAATATGTTGAATCTGTGATGTATGAGCTTGGAGTAGATGAAGGAACAAATGGAACTTGTGCTATTAATAATAATAATGCAACTCTAACATATACACCAGATGAAAATTATCCAAATATAGATGAAGCTCCAGGATCAGATGTATGTTCTTTTCGTGCACTAGAAACAAGCGGAATTAATATTTCTAATGATGCTCCTATTAATATTGTTATTAATGCTATCAATGATGCCCCTGTAACTGTTGATAGCCAAGCAACTATCAATGAGGATGCAACAGCAGATGA
>CAYVTK010000005.1:8515-10234 GCA_964454465.1 uncultured bacterium
TATATCAACTCTTACAATTACAGTTGAGCCTGTGAATGATGCTCCTGTTTTATCTAATCCATTAACAGATTGCTCTGATAATGATGATGATAATGAGGAACTAGATTATACACCTGATTGTGAGCTTTATACTGATTTTTGTAATATTCAGGTCAATGATGTGGAATTTTGTGAAGATGGATTTATAACAATTACAGTTTCCGCAACAGATGCAGATAATGAACCTTTAACCTATTCATGTAATAATGATATGCATCCAGAGATTTTATGTGATATTGATGGTGATCAAATTACAATATCAAGTATACCACATTATTATAATGATGGTGAGGCATATATTACGATTATTGTTGATGATGGTCAGGGAGAAGATAATAGCCAAGATTTACAAGATATTTTGGTTCATGTCGTTGCAGTAAATGATCCTCCAGAATTATCTGTAATTGACCCGCAAGAATTGGAAGAAGATAATACAAAAACATTTTCTATTGAAGCTATAGATTATGATCCGGAAGACTCTCTGAATTTTTCTTGTATTGGATCAGAGAATATTGATTGTGAAGTTCAAAATTCAGGTCCTTACCTAAATAATTCTGAAGCATTACCTATTATTGGTGCGAGCGTTTTATTAACTCCTACTAATAATTTTTATGGTACTGAAACAATTACAGTGATTGCAAATGATGGGTTTATTGAAGATATAGATCAAGCTAATGTTGAGATTACAGTTACTCCTGTAAATGATGATCCAAAAATAAAACAAGTTTCTTATAGTATAAATGCTATAGAATCAGAATTTTCAAACCCTAATGATAACTCTGTTGAATTTAATGAAGGAGAACAATTTAGTATCATATTTAAAGTAAGTGAGGTTGATTCATTAGATAATCCTGATGAGCTTATTATTACATACGAATCTCTTGGTTTGGATAATCCAGATGGTAATGAAAATATAAATTTTGATTTTTGTAATTTTGATACATCTATTGATTGTGCTTTTATAGCAAATGATGATAACCTAAATGAGACTGATGCAAATAATATCTATACCTGCGCATTAAACTGTAATGAGAATTTTAATGCTGAATTTAGTGGAAGGTTTGCTATAGATGATGATCTTGATGAAAATGTTATTGATGGTCAGGTTATAGAAGAGGATATTATTACGGATATACATATAAAAATAAATCAAGTCAATGATTTAGTTGGACCTATTACGTTAAATAATAATATTTCTACATATTCAGATGATATTCCTATTGAAGATTTAAATGGAGAAGAAACAGTAAATTCTTCTATATTTGCAGATAAAACTAAATTCTTTGAAAATACAACTTTAAAAACACCTAATGTGATTCCTGACGTTTTTAATGTAGAAAATATTTATAGTTATATAGATGCTATTCCGGAAGTTGAACCTTCTTTCTACTTTATTTGGGATAGAGAAGAATCTCCATATCAGATAGATGTTGATACAGATCCACAAATAAATGAACATCCATATAACTTATATTATCGTTTAGAACTAGTAGAAGGAAATAATGTTTATGTTATAAATGATAATATTGCAGATGCTTCATTTGCAGGTAATTATGGATATACACTTGGAGTTTTACATCCTGATTCTTCGTATTCATATTATAGTAATGGGAATTTATATATATTATGTTCTTTATCCCAATGATTTTTTGTTCTTGATTTTTTTAATATATAAGTTTT
>CAYVTK010000005.1:10244-14731 GCA_964454465.1 uncultured bacterium
GTATTCATATTATAGTAAAGGGAATTTATATATTCCATCTTTACATAAAGAAAATAAATCTACCTTGCAAAATTATAATGGAGATGAATATGTATGGCGTATCATATCTCAAAATTATTCAATAGAGGATGGCCGTAAAATTGAGTCTGAATGCGAAGATAACAATCAAATTTGGAATGCAGATGAATCTTATTGTATGGAATTTGAAGATAATACACTTATATCATTTAATCCATCAGATCCTATTAATTTAGATTTACAATATACAAAGGGTGAATTTTATTATACATTAAAACCACTATATATTGATTATTATGATATGTATTTCATACCGGATGATCAATGTGTGTTAAATCAATTTGGTTATGAGAATAATACATATGTGAATTATATCATTAATAATACTGCGAATTATGTTATTGATGAAACAGAATCTATTAATTTATTAGAGGATGTAGATGGATCCTCATATAATCTTGGTACTGATATATTACATTCTAGTGGAACTCTAGATCATTTTGGTAGGGCGGATATGTTTGTTATTATTGTAGATCAACATCAGAACACTTACATTAATTATGGTGCATTAATGTATGAAGAAATTAGTTTTGAAGAAGTTACAGTGATGAGTTCTCCATCTAATAATATTGTTGTTGAATTTCAACCAGATACTTTTGATAAACTTAATAACACAAAAGTTATTATGTATGAGACAAAACATAATCAAAAACTAATGAAAAACGATGGAGATATTGTTGTTTCAGATTATTTAACAATAAAGTCAAATAATTCAAAATTAAACTCAGATTTTTTAATCTATTTTAATCAGAATAGCATTATTGGAGATTATGATATTGAAAAAGTTAATATTAGTACAGAAAGACTTAACCAAATTATTATGCTGCCTAGCTATATAGAGGATGCAGATATCGTAGCCAAAACCAATCGCCTTGGTAAATATATGTTGGTATATAATGAATATAACACTCATGTAGAAAGTGCTCTTCCAAAAGTATTTGGTATAAGCTCTTGCTATCCTAATCCGTTTAATCCAGATGTCGCAATAGAATATAATTTAGAGAAAGAGTCAAATGTAAAACTTTCAATCTATAATCTTTTAGGCCAGAGAGTAAAAGATATTGATAGTGGTTATAAACCTGCAGGAACATATACATCTATTTGGAATGGTTTAAATAATAAGGGAGAACAAATGCCATCAGGCGTTTATATAGTAGAGGTTAATAATGAGAAATCAAGGTCAATACAACTTATAACGTTATTAAAATGAAAAAAATATTCTATATATTTATAATTATTTTCATATCCTGTGAAAGCTTTGGGGAATTAAAGGAACAGAGTGGTATATCTTACTATGACTCTCTTGCATTTGGATGGCAAGCTTTCTTTGATAAAGATTATGAGCTTGCTTTAAACTGGTTTAATACAGCGTATGAATCTATTGATGAGGACTTGCATAATTCAGCGCACGTAGGAATTGCTTGGACTTATCATTTTATAGGTAATTATGGAACTGAAGAACAATTAGAATTATGTGGAGGTATGCAAGAGTGTAGAAATGTTGCTTTTGAAGAGTTTTTATATGATACTGATGAGGATGATGCGATTATTTCATATAATGCAAATTGTGTTTTCTTCCAACATTGCTGTGATGATTGTTTTGTAGAAGATAGAGGTTTAGGGCTATCGTTCCATTATATTAAAGAAGCTGTAGATGAAGAAAATCATGAAGAAATTATTAATCAAAGTCTTGTCTTGCAGGGCTTTGTAGATGATAATATTGATTATGTGTTTATGGAGGGTAAACCTACGGGAACTCTTGGTGAAATTGTAATTTGGGATATTAATACAGTCATTGTCTATTTAGCAGATTTATATTTAAGAACTAATCAAACTAATGCAGAGACCAATAATTCAAAAGCCTGTGAATTATTATTAGAACATAATCTTTCCTGTGGTATTACTAGTTGTCAAGATGAAGATTATTATTATCAAGATTTAGTAGAATGTATTGAGCAAAAAAGTGCTCAAAATCAAATCCCATTTAGCCAATAAATACCATACAATCTGTTACAGAATTTTAATAATATTTTTTTCTTAAAAATGATATATTAAAACTGAATATAAGAGGTCTATATGGTTATAATAAGAATCATTATTTTTTTGGTAGCAATTTTATTTGCAAATGCGGCTGAACTTCCTATTGGATTAACTGATCAAGAATTGGCTAATATTGATATTATTGAAACAATGGGAAGAGATACAGATCCTCCTCCTACTCCAGTTAGAAATATTGCAGAATTTGAACGTATGTCAGGAGTGCTTATAAGGTATCCATTTGGAATATCTACATCTATTATAGCTGAAATGGCAGAAGATCTTACGATTTATTGTTTAGTCTCAAGTGGTTCTCAAAATTCTGCATATAATTCCATGAATAATGGGGGTGTAGATATGAATAATGTAGAATTTGTTCTAGGTTCTACAGACTCCTACTGGACTAGAGATTATGGTCCTTGGTGGGTTGTTGATGGTAATAGAGATGTTAGTGTTGTTGATTTTACATATAATAGGCCTAGACCTAATGATAATAATGCTCCATCTAAGATGTCAAGTCATCTTAATACACCATATTTCGCAACCGATATTATTACAGCAGGTGGAAATTACATGACAGATGGACTTGGAATAGCTGCATCAAGCAGCTTGATATATGAAGAAAATTCAATGTCAGATAATCAAATTCATCAAGATATGCTAGATTATTATGGTATCCATACTTATCATGCTATAGATGATCCAAATAACACATACATTGATCATATTGATTGCTGGGGAAAATTTTTATCACCACAGAAAGTTTTATTAAGATCAGTGCCTTCTTCACATGCACAGTATGATGAAATAGAGGAGGTTGTTGATTATTTTGAAAATATTCCAAATGCATATGGCGAACCTTGGGAAGTATATCGTGTTTATACCCCGAGTAATCAACCTTATACTAACTCTATTATTTTAAATGAAAAAGTTTTAGTTCCAATTATGAATAGTTCATGGGATGATGATGCATTGGCAGTATATGAAGAAGCATTGCCTGGATATGAAATCCTCGGATTTACAGGAAGTTGGGAATCTACAGATGCATTGCATTGTAGAACAAAAGGAATTCCAGATTTAGAAATGTTGCAAATTTTTCATAATCCTATTGATAATCAAACTGAACCACAAAATTCATATAATGTTACAGCGATTATAGATGATTTAAGTGAAGCGGGTTTAATTGAAGATGAATCAAAAGTTTTCTGGTGGACAAATGAAATGGATGAATCTTTAGAAATTATTATGGATGTTTGTGTTCAAGATATTGAGGATTGCTATAATGCAGAAATTCCTGCACAGGAATCAGATGTAGAAATTAAATATTATATACAGTCAATAGATCTAACAGGAAGAGTAGAAACTTTACCAATTGCAGGTTATTATTCTTTCAATACTGTTGGAGGACTTCCTGTAGATATGGGTGATGTTAATATGGATGGCCAAATTAATGTTTTAGATATTGTTAGTGTTGTAAACTATGTTCTTGGACTTGGTGACCTTACTAGCTATCAATCTCAGTTAGCTGATATTAATAGCGATGATATTGTTAATGTATTAGATATTATTTCAATTATAAATCTGATTATAGGAGGAGATTAATTATAATGCAATATTTATGGATATTTTTATCTTTCTCATTTCTTTTTCCAAGGGAATTATATAAAGAAATTAAAATTACAGATATTCCTTTTTCTACAATTCCATATATTAGTTCTCTAGGTATAGATTTAGATCATATCTATAAAGAAGAGGGTTTTATTCAATTTGCAATTTCAGAATATGATTTAAATAAACTTGATTTTCATAATGTCAACTATGAAGTAATTCATAATAATTTAGAAGAATTTTATGCTCAAAGATTAACAAATGATTTTCAAAGTAGAGATTTTGAATTAGGTTCTATGGGAGGATATTATACCTTTGATGAAATTGAGGAACAGTTAAATCAAATTCATGCTGAATATCCATCTCTAACACATTTAGAAATCATTGGTAATACACTAGAGGGTAGAAATGTTTGGGCTTTAAAAATAAGTGATAATGCTTCTATTTTTGAAGAAAATGAACCTGAAGTCCTTTATACTGGCTTACATCATGCAAGAGAACCGATGAGTTATATGAACTTATTTTATTTTATGGATTGGTTATTTGAAAATTATAATACAGATGATTTAGCTACGCATTTAATAGATCATAGACAGCTCTGGTTTATTCCTGCTGTTAATCCTGATGGTTTAGTATATAATCAATCAATTTCTCCAAACGGTGGTGGTATGCAAAGAAAAAATATGTTAGAAACATGTAATGGTGGTGTTGATGGTGTTGATTTAAATAGGAATTATAGTTATATGTGGGCATATGACGATGAA
>CAYVTK010000006.1:0-14141 GCA_964454465.1 uncultured bacterium
ATGAAACACCTATTATACATATTATGTTTGTTTGTGCTGAGTTGTGATAGTGGTGCTGATGATCCTTGTGAACAAATTGTAGGTGAATGGGAGTTTTTTGAGATACAACATATTGATTTTATTGAAGTGTGTGAGGGGTATGATATTGATATTGAGAATTCTCAGAATTTAGTTATAGTAGAAAACATTATAATCACTTTAGAAAATGATTGTATCGACAATCAAGTATTTTTCAATAATTACTGCCCTGATGATTTAAATGACTGTGACAATCCGATTATTGCTCCAAGTTTTCCATTTAATGTAGATGGAGATATTATGACTTTAACTTTTGAAAATATTGAAGATAGAGTATCGCCTGATTGTAGTTCAATTCTTGATATAAGTGTAGTTTACCAAAGAGTTGAATAAATGGAAATTCTTAATGAAATAAAAATTAATGTCAAATCATCCTTTATTAGTGATAAATCTAACATTAAAAAGTCAATTTATTTTTTTATGTACAGAGTTACAATAGTTAATAATTCAGATAAAAAATTGCAGTTAACAAATCGTCATTGGCATATATCTGATTCTAACAACCATACTCAAGTAATAGATGGTGAAGGTGTCATAGGAGAGAAACCAATCTTAAATCCTGGAGATTCTTTTAAATATAACAGTTTTTGTCCCATTAAAACAGAATTTGGTACAATGAGCGGTTATTATACATTTAAGGAAGTTTATACAGAGCAATTGTATAAGGGCATTATCCCTAAATTTATTTTAGTTACTCCAACACAAGTAAATTAATACTTCACATTTTCTTGACCTTAATATTCTTTTAAAAAATTTTAAGATTATTCTGTAAATTCATACATGTCTTCCAATAGAGAAAGAAAATTTGTAGCAGTAATGTTTACAGACATTTCAGGCTATACTAGCATTGCAACAAAAAATGAAGAACGTGCTTTTGAACTTGTAAACTATAAAAGAACTATACTTTTTGATTTATTAAAGCAATATGAGGGTGTATTTGTAAAGGAAATAGGAGATGGGACTTTATCATACTTTGAAGATTCTACAGATGCAGTTAATGTTGCCATAAAAATAATAAAATCAACTTATGATAATAAACTGCTAAATATTAGAATCGGTCTTCACTATGGCAGTGTAATAATATCTGATAAAGATATATTTGGCGATACTGTTAATATTGCATCAAGAGTTGAAAGCCTCTCATCATCTAATTCAATATTAATAACAAAAGAAATAGCTGATAAAATCACACTAGATAAACAATATAGATCTAGAGAATTAGGATTATATGCAATGAAAGGTGTAGGGAGATTAATTGATATATATAATATTACTGGACCTAAAGTTAAAAAAGCAAAAATATCTGGTAAAAATGTTTCAGGAGTACAAATTCATAAAAGTAAAAAAGCTCCAACTATTGCAATAATGCCATTTTTAAATAAAGATAATAAAAAAGATGATTTTTATGCTTATGGTATTTCTGCAAATCTATTGAATAATGTCACATCACTGGGAAATATTAAAGTTCCTAATATGAGGAAAGTAGAAAATTTAAAAGGTAGAAGTAAATATTTATGTGAAAAGCTATCTGTTCAATATTTGCTTAATGGAACGTTATGGAAGCTTAATGACAACTTTCAAATATCAATTGACCTTTATGATAGTATTTCAAAATCTTATATATGGCAAGATCATTGGCAAGATCATTGGGATAACCTTTCAATCATTCAATCTAAAATTTTAGATGGGCTTATTAAGACTTTAAATAAAAGTGAGTTAAATATTTATGGACATTCACAAACTAAAGCAGAAGCTTATGAATATTATTTAAAAGGCACATTCTACTATGAAAATAGGAAAACATCAAAAGATATAGAGCTTGCACAAGGACATTTTATTAATGCAGTTGAAATAGATAATAGTTTATTAGTTGCAAAAAATTATTTAGGAGTAACATATATCCAACTTGGAAAAATTGATATTGCTTATAATATTTATCAGGATGTATTAAAAAATGCTAAAAATAATGGCGATATAAGATGCCAAGCAATGACTCTATCAAATATTGGAGAAATGTATTATCGCCAAGGCAAGTATAAAAAAGCTATGAATTATTACAATAGATCTAATAAGCTAAGAATCAAGTTAAATGACATTGCAGGGCAGGCATCTCAGAAGCATAATATATCTATAATCCAAAGAATAAAAGGTGAATTTAATCTCTCATTAAAATCAAGTAAAGAAGTTATAAGTATTTGTAAGAAAATTGATAATAATGAATTACATATCAAATCCTATTTAAATGTTGGAGATCTTTATCAAGCAAAGTCAAATTATAAAAAAAGTTTTAATAATTACCAAAAAGCATATAAAATGTCAATTGAATACAATGAGACTCAATTAACTGCTGACTCTCTAAATGCCTTAGCTAATGCTTATACTAATCTTTCAGATAATCAAAAAGCAATCAAAGCTTATAAAAAAGCTAATGCACTATATAAAAAACTTAATAATAATCAGGGTATTGCTAATGTCTTCAATAATATTGGGTTAATATATTTACATGATGAAAAATTTGAAGATAGTAAAGATTATTTTAATAAATCATTAAAAATTAAAAAGAAGCTTAAAGATAAAGAAGGAATAGCAAACTGTTTATTAAATATTGGGAATCTAAATCTTAGAGAAAAAGAAATTTTAAAAGCAGAAAAATCTTTTTTTAATTCATTGAAATTATTCAAAGAATTAGATGATGTTATTGGTATATCATTCTCTCATTATAGTTTAGGAGAAGCGTATAATATTTCAGAACAATATAAGGAATCTATAATACATTTTGAAAAAGCAAAAGAAATTGATAAAAGCTTAAATGATTTAGAGTCTGTTGAATATATTGATAAAATTATTAAAAATCTTAAGAGAAAATCTAAGAGTTGATTATTTAAATTGAATTTATAATAAAATCTTTAAATAAAACGTGTTTATTATTAAATTCATTTGGTTCCATTTTTTTTAAACATTACATGGGGGTATGTCTTATGTATATTGCTTTATTTTTATTATCTTTTTCATTATCTTTTTCACAAACAATTTCAATAGAACCTGATTCTATTTATACAGAAATTAATGCAGGAAGTGATACAACACTAACTTTAAGAATTAGTAATTCAGGTACTGATACATTACACTGGGCATCTACCTCAGAGGATCTAAGATTATTAAATCTAGTTAAAGAAAAACA
Source organism: uncultured bacterium (assembly GCA_964454465.1). GTDB lineage: Bacteria > Fidelibacterota > Marinisomatia > SCGC-AAA003-L08 > D37C17. The sequence goes on from CAYVTK010000006.1 coordinate 3,260, forward strand.
TAATATACAAGATTATAGAGGCATTGAACATCAAAGAAGCACAGATATACAAAATGATTTAGCAGCACAAGCATATACAGAAAAACAACATTTTAGAGGATATAGAGAAGATTTAGAATTAGTTGCATTAGTACAAAACTCCTACCCATTTGGTGTTACATCATGGGAGAATGAGTTATATTCCCATGGAATAAGTTATGATATCCTTTCAACATCATATTTATTGACTATGGATTATAATGATTATGATATGATTATTATAACTGGAAATCAATATTCTTCTTACGTTTTTGATGCTTATGACCTCATTATAGATTATGTTGATAGTGGAGGGATTGCGGTGGTATCTCTTTGTGATGCCCCTGAAGGTTCTTTTGGTTCTATAGTTAGTAACACATCAAATAGTTATGATACTTACGTGATAGATGACAGCCATCCTCTTATGAATAATCTTCCAAATTATTGGGATACCTATAATTATACAAATAGTTTAAATAGGATAGTATCATTTGGAGAGGAATGGACACCTATTACACAAGACGAGTATGGATATGCAACTTCACTAATCTATAATGATAGATTATTTTTACATACAATGAGTTTAGAAGTACAATATTACTATGGTGATTATGGTTATTATATTTTAGAAAATACATTATCTTGGGCTTTTGATTTAGAAGAAATAAATTCCTGGTTTAGCACTGATATATTATCAGGATATATTCCTCCAAATAGTTATCAGGATATATCAATAACGCACTCTGCAGATAATCTAAATGCAGGAAATTATTTCACAGATTTGATTATTACATCAAATGATACTATTAATTATTCAATAACAGTACCTAATCATATGAGAGTTAATGGGGATTCAGAACTCATTTTTTCACCAAGTGGGAGTTATGATGTGTCCTTAACAAATCAATGGAGTGGTTATGGTGAGGATGTGGAATTTACATTTGATACAGATCCAATTCTGGCAGGAATAGATGGAAGAATCGATGTCACAGTTTATGGTGATTATGATTCCCCTGATATTGAATGGGCAGATGTTTTTATTGAAGGTGATTACTATGGAAGATTACCTGGTTTAAACGATTATGTTATATACGATATTGATTGTACGCACAATGCTTCTTTTTATATTGATGATATAGTTTTACAAAATTATTTACAAGATGGACAAATAGATGTTGTACTTCAGAATACTTATGATGTAAATCAAGGAAGTTGTGATAGCCAATCTTCTGGATATGAAGTAAACACAGTAAATTTGATATTTAATAATAATGGAGCAACAGATAATACTCTACTAGTTAATCCTGTCTATATTGGGAGTCAATCAGAAACTCTATCTTATATTAGTAATGCATTGGCAGCTACAGATACATTGCATATTTATAACGTAATACTAAATTCAGATGTTTTCTCAGTTGATCTATCACCTACTGCAATTCCTGTTGGAGAAACACTACCATATACTTTAAACTTTCATCCTATATCAGCAGAAGAATTTTCAGATTCATTGATTATTGAATCTAATGATCCCCTATCACCACATATATTGACTCTTACAGGAACAGGCCTAACACCACCAAGTATTGATATTAATCCAACTGCAATTAATATGGCTCTATTAGAGGGAGAAATTGATTCTACAGCTTTAACATTTACAAATAATTCTGATTCTACGATATATTGGCAAATAGAATTATCATCTGAAGAATTAAGAAATTTGGCTTCAGAGTATTTTTCAGATATCACACGAACAGGAGAACTAGAGATTGATGGTAAAACTATTCCTACATTTACAGATACAGAGCGTGAATTATTTTCACAAAAACTTGCAGCATATCAACAAGAAAAAATAGAAAATTACAGAGGTAGAGATTATTATCAAATCGCAGTTGCAGGGAACTATTCTTATGATTTAATAGATCAGTTTTTATATGGTTCAGGCGCCTACCTATTTGATGATATGATTTTTACTCAAGTTAGCACTGGTAGCTATACTTATTCTCAAGTTGAGGATTATGATTTATTAATTATTGCAGAAAGTTCAAGTCTTACTACTACTGAAGAAAATACTATAAATCAGTTTTTTCAGTCAGGGAAACCTGTATTACATGGGTCAGATTATGATGATTACTATAATATCAATTCTACTTTTGGATTACAGTCATGGAATTATGGATCTTACTATGATTCTAATCTTATTGTTTCTGAGCATCCTATTATGGAAAATGTTGACTACCTGCAGTTTTGGGACTATACTTCTTATTATTATTCTTCACTAATGAATGGAGCAGAATGCCTTTTTTCAACTACTGACTATTCTGGATGTTGGGGAGTAGCATATGATAATGAAATATCAAAATCCGTTTTATTTGCACAAGAGATATATTTTCTTCAACATGCTTCTTATGCCGGAGCAGATGGGCCAACACTTATATATAATACAATAAACTGGCTACTTGATACTTATACAACATCTTTAAATGGAGTATCTGTTTATGAAAACTCAGGTTCTATATCCCCTAATCAATCAATTGATTTAAATGTTACGTTTGATGCAACAAATTTATTAGGGGGTACCTATAATACAGATATCCTAATTCATACGAGCCATGATTCCAATACTGATTTTACAGATGATAACATGTATGATCCTTATACATCATCTTATTCTTTTTATACATTTACTGTTCCAACAACATTAGATGTTGAAGGAATACCAAATATAACTCTTAATACTGACTATATTGATTTTGGAGATTCATTTTTAGAAACTGTTAGAACAGATTCTATTATGGTTGGTAATAGTGGAACAGATGTTTTATCTATTACTGGAATAGATCTAAGTGTAGGCTCCAGCGGATTTTCTACATTTATGGGTTCTACTTCAATTGCACCAGGAGACAGCAGTGCTCTTATAGTGAATTTTTCTCCAAATATATCGGGGATATATACAACAGTTATAACAATCAATTCTAATGATCCAGGGTCTCCACAACTAATTAATGTTACAGGAGAGGGACTAACTGCTCCAGATTTAGAGTTATCTGTAGATTCAATTGAAGAGTTTATTCTTGCAGGAGATACTAGTGATGTTTCCTTTACTGTATGCAATGAAGGAGATGCAGATCTTGACTGGTACCTTTCTGGTGATGGGGATTCAGGGATATATGATAACTCTTTCTGGATTGATATACTTACTACAAATATGTGGCTTATAATGAGTAGTTATTGTGGTGATCCTGCATGGGGTTCCACTCTTTATTATCAATTTTATGAGGATGGAAGTTTTTATATACATGATTATGAAGAATGGGGAGCCTATAGTTTAGATGGAAATACTTTGAATCTTATTACTCTTGATCACAATCTATCCTTTAGTGGGACAATGACTGAAAATAGCATAACAGGCACAGGATATAATTGGTATTATTTTGGATCTAGTGAGAATATATGTTTCAGTGGATACCTTCAAGAATATGATCATAATGATTCTTCTGAAAATACTCAAAGATACTCAAACACACAAAATCATACAGACAATCAACTAACTATAAAAAATAGAAGATTTTCAGATGGCAACCTGCCTTCAGAGAAAAAACATAGAGGAAATAGAGATTCTGGGGGACCTGATAATTATGGATACACATGGCTTGATAGTGATGAAATAGGTGGTCCTAACTTTGAATGGATGGATATTAGTTATATAGGAGATTATCTAACTTGTTGTAGTAATGGTGAATACTATGATTACAACCTACCATTCACATTTAATTTTTATGGGAATACCTATAGCACTATTAATATATCAAGTGAAGGTTATATAGGACTTGGATATGATTATCAAAATTTTGGAGATTATTATAATACTCCTTTGCCATATAGTTACTCTCCTAATAATATTATTGCTCTTCTATGGGATAATTTATATGTTTCTGATGGAGTTTATGCATATTATGATAGCCCTAATAATCGATTTATTATTGAATGGGGTTATGTTCAGTTTAATTATGATGCTTCCTGGAATTTTGATATGCAAATACATCTACATGAAAATGGAGATATTTACTTCTATTATAATAATTTTGATTTCGAGGGTGCATATTGGAATGAATTCACAGTTGGAATTGAAAATGAGGATGGAACAGATGGTCTTCAAATTGAATATTCTGATATGTATAATTACTCTACGGTTTTAGACTCCTACAATAAGGCTATTCGCATATCTACAAATCAATACCAAGGAGGCAGCGATATAACAGATTGGCTTTTTGTTGATAAAACAAGTGGACTATTATCTCAAGGAGAATGTGATACTATTAATGTAGATTTTAATGCTATAGATATGTATGGAGGAAACTATATAGCTTCCCTTGATTTTTTCAACAATGATGTGCCAAATGATACTGCAAATGTGAGTATTTTGTTTGATGTTACAGGTTTTCCTACAATAGAAGTTGCGCAAGATTCATTAGATTTTAAAGAGCATTATATTGGATTTTCTGATACCCTCTCAATTGAGTATACCAATCTAGGAACAGACAGCTTAATACTAAATAATTTTAATTTCAGTTCAACTGCATTTACTTTATCTGAGGCAACATCAATTACAGAGTGTGAAATTAACGGTGTTTGTAACTTAGAGGTAATCTTCACACCAACAGAAGTATTAGATTATTTAGACACAATGGAGTTTGCTACAAATGATGCAGCAAATCCAATTTATTTAATTAATCTAATAGGGGAAGGAAATTCTCCATCAGATATCGCCATAAATCCAGAAACAATGATTGGTGATACCTTAGAATTTAATTTAACAATTGGAGGCATTGATTCTACAACATCTTTTAGTATCTTAAATGAAGGTGTTGATACTCTTGAATATCAAATAGTAACTCATCGTATCTCAGAAAGATCAAATAGCGAAAGGTTTATACCACTTGTATTAGGAAATCATTGGGGTTACGAAGAGTACGAATTCTGCTCAAATCATTATGGAAATATGGAAACTGAATATATCTGTGAAACGGAGTCTGAACATATTGAATTCATAGGAACTGAACAATATAATGGAAGTAACTACTATATCGTTGATTATTTTTCAGCAGAATTTGATTTTAATAATTCTTTTTTTTCATATAACCCTAATGAACAACGAAAATTTGATTCTTCTGATATTGAAACCAATGAAAGCAGGGACTGGAGTTATGGTTGGCAGGGTCTGAAACAAACTGAAAATGGAGATTTAGTTAGAGCTTATTATGCAATAGATTATATAAGTGGAGAAGAATTCTATTTCGAAGAGTTTATGTTACCTTTTGAACCTTCTGTTGGAGATACATGGACTGTTGAATATCCGGATAATGATGGTGATGATGAATTTAATACCTTTACTGTTATAGATTATCTAGATACATTTACAGCAACAAATCCAGAAAATGGATTTGATATAGCCACCTATGAAGATATATGGGTTTTAAAGGTAGAAGAGTTTGATGATGGCGTGAATTGGACAACTGAAACTTATTATTTCAAGAGAGGTATTGGATATGTTTATAAGATAGAACATGATTATCCATATGCTTCGTCAAACATATTTGATGTTATGCTTACTGACGATATTGAAATTTTGATATATTATGATATTACAACAGACAATTTTATCCAAAACTTTACAGAGTTTAACTTAACTAATGGGAATATTCTACCTGGAGAAAATGATGATATTGTTATGACCGTAAATCCTGAGGACCTAATTGGGGGAGAACATTCACTTGAAGTTAGTATTACAAGTAATGATCCTGATGAAGACCCTCTTAATTTCTTTATAAATCTAGATTATACAGCACCAGAGTATAAACCTCAAATTCTAGAGATTATAGATGTTCCTAATGACCAAGGTGATTTTGTACGTCTAAATATTATGGCAACAGTATATGATGAACAAGAAGATGCGCAATACACCGTCTGGAGAGAATTTCAAGATGAAAGTAATTGGGAAATCTTAGGATCATTTGATGGGGTTGGAGATACTACATATTATTATTTAGCTTCAACTTTAGGAAATGCAACGCCTTCTGATACAACTCTCACAAATTACAAGGTCACTATTTCTATGGGTGATGAAAGCTATGAATCTGATGCAATGCAAGGTTATTCAGTTGATAATATTAATCCACTTGCACCCGCAAGTTTAACAGCAAATTTCAATCAAGTAAATAATGTTTTACTAGATTGGGATCCATCTACTGATAATGATTTTTCTTCATTTCGAATATATAGTGATGAAGAATTATTAGAAGAGGGAATTACTGATAGTCATTATGAAGACTACATTTCTAATAGCGGGAATATAACATATGAAGTACATACTGTGGATAATAATGGGAATGAATCTTCTCCAACTGTCATAACATTATCTATTGCTGATAATTTTATGGTACAACAAACAGTTCAAGTTGAGCAAAATAAGGTAAACTATATATCCTTCAACTTAAATACTTTATTATCATTAGAAGATATAACAAATCAAAATAATGAATTTATCTATATTAATAATGACCAAGATGAATTTTTTGTTTCCGGAGAAAATATCAATTCTGATTTATCAACTATGGAAATATTAGATAATTCAAAGGGATATAGAGTATTAACAGCAAATAATACTTATAATATAGAACTAGAAGGTTTTATAGCAAATACAGAACAGTCTATAATCCTTGAGCCTAATAAAATGAACTTGTTACCATATTTATTACAAGACTGTATTAATTCTGAGGATATATTTTCTGACTACATAGATGATATACTTATTATTCAAGATGATAATGGAGGATCCTACATACCTTCAATTGATATCAATACATTAGGAAATCTTTGTCCTGGAAATTCATACAGTATTATTTTATCTTCTGATGAAACTATTGAGTTTAAATTTAATCAAGATGTCTCATTTTCTAGAGAGGATGAGAATGAAGATACAAATATGATACAATCATCAAGAGGAAATGAATTCAATCAATATATAAATACTGGACAGTTTTATCCCATCATACTAAGTGAGCTTAAAGGACATTATAATATAGGAGATGAAATAGTTGCCTACGCGCATAATAATATTATTGGTGCAACTAGAATACTAACTTTAGATCAACCAATTATCATCAATGCCTATAAAAAAATAGATATGTTTGATATCCAATTAGATGGATATGAACAAAATGAAACCATTGAACTTTATCTATGGAAAAGAAATAATAACAGTAAATCAAAGTTAGATATTGATTTATCAGAGAATAATTATGGAGATGGACAATTTGCAGTTGGGACAGCTACTAATGGATATTTACCAAAAATAACAGCATTAAAACATGCTTATCCAAACCCATTTAATCCTACCACTAATATCAAATTTGATATTAGTAAAACTGATATGGTATCTATTGATATTTATGATATAACAGGAAGAAAGGTTGAAAAACTTATATCTAATGTAAAATTTGTAGAAGGACAGTATGAAGTCAAATGGCATGCATCACAATATTCAAGCGGTATATATTTTGTAAAGCTAACAACATCTCATTTAGTAGATTCTCATAAAATCATTTTAATGAAATAATAATGATTAAGATATTAAAATATATAATAGCTACAACCATAGGAATACTATTTATTATATCATGTAATAGTGGTGGTGGTGATAATACAACAAATATATTAGGATGTACAAATCCTTTAGCATGTAATTTCAATGCACTAGCTAATATTGATGATAATACATGTTCTTATCCAGAGGAAAGCTATGATTGCAATGATGAATGTATAGCTGAAATAGATGAATGTGGTATATGTAATGGAGATGGGATTCCAGATGGCCTATGTGATTGTGATGGTAATACATTAGACTGTGCTAATGAGTGTGGTGGTACTTCTGTAGAAGATTGTGCAGGTATTTGTGATAGCGACACTTCTAATGATACAGTCGTGGATTGTGCGGGCGAATGTGATGGGGCATCAATATATGACTGTATAGATAGTGATAAAGATGGTATTTTTGATTGCGTTCAACAGATTAGTGAGATATGTAACTGTCCAACTGGTATTTATGATTGTGCTGGTGTATGTGATGGTAATTTAGAACTAGATTGCGATAATATTTGTGGTGGTAGTGCCGTGCTTGATGATTGTGGTGTATGTGATGGTAATAATACAAATCAAGATTGTGCAGGTGAGTGTTTTGGTGATGCAGTTGTAGATGATTGCGGTGTATGTTCAGAGGGAACTACAGGTCTTATATTTAATGCAGATCAAGATTGTGCTGGAACATGTACTGGGAATGCTCTTGAAGACAACTGTGGTACATGTGATGTAGACCCAGATAATGATTGTGTAGAAGATTGTGATGGTATATGGGGAGGATTAGCTATTGAAGATGAATGCGGTATTTGCAATGGAGATAATTCTTCTTGTAGCACTTCTAATGCAATGAGTTTATCTTTGAATACAAATTATAATGATTTTATAAATAATTATGATCAAAATGTTAGTGAATTCATGAATAATATGTCATTGTTAGCTAATTGTGATTATTCAAAAATTGAAGTATTAAGCATTGAAGAAATAAGAACAACAGGTATTATAATTAATTTTCGTTTTATTAATACTACCAGTGCAGAAGATTACTTAGAACAATTAATTGTTCTTAATGAAGAAGAAATATCTGAGGCAATTAATATTGAAGTTTTAGAAATCTCTGAAACAATTTGTGATATAACTACAGAGGATATAGATAATGATACTATCTGTGATAGTGTTGATGATTGTATTGGATCTTATGATGGATGTGGCGTTTGTGAAGGTCCTGGAATAAATAATTTGGGATGTTGTAATGATGATTGCTTTGAATCTGAATTACCATCTACAGGTATATCAAATCATATGCTGCTTCCATCTAGTTTAAGTGCAGTCCTCCAAAACAATGATATTATAGGTGTTTTTGATTTATATGGAAATAGAGATAATTCTTGTTTTTCAGAACCAGGTGTAGTACTAGTTGGATCTAATACTTGGGAAGGGAATGATATGATAGTCAATCTTACCGAATCAATTGATCATTGTTCAATTTATCTTGGAGCTAGAACTGCTGGCTATATTCCTGGTAATACAATGGAAATTAAAATATATAGACCTTCTGATAATACTTATTACAATACAAACATAACATTTAGTATTGGAAGTAATACTTTTGGAGAAGGCTTTTATCAAGTAGAAGATTTAACCTTAGAAGACCCATCTCAATAAAAAATAAATACTCTATTTACTACAATTTATTACAAATTCCTGTTTTTTTGCTTTAGATAGAATGTCTATATTAGTGCACGATGAATAGAATATATACATATATCATAATGATATCTATAGTATTTTCAGCGCATGTCCCTGAGGATACTTCATTATTAATTGCTAAAAATATATTTAGGGAATTTCATGATAGTAGGAATCAGAATAATTTTAAAATTAAAAATTATGATGTAATATCAGATGAAATATCTCCTCTTCTGTATATATATCACTTAGATCCAAAAGGTTTTATTATTCTATCTGCTGAAGATAAAGCCTATCCTCTTATAGCATATGGCTTTGAACATGATTTTAAATTAGATAATATGCCTTCTAATTTAACACATGTAATTGATACATATAAAAATCAAACCATCATCCTAAGAGATTCTAATGAAGAGCGTTCTGCTGACATAATGAATGAATGGAATAATTATTTATCTAATAACAATCATAATGATAATTCTAATACAAGAAATGTTAGTCCCTTAATTGATGCAGAATTTGATCAATCTGGATCTTGGAATAATATTCTCACATCTGAGACTGGATTTAATGGACCTTTAGGTTGCGTTGCAATTTCAATGGGACAAATCATGCATTATTGGGGGTATCCAGAACAAGGTGAAGGTTCAAACTATTACATGGAAGATGATTTAGGAATGCTTGAAGTAGATTTTGGACAAACTTTTTATGATTTTGATAATATGGCAGCAACTTATGCTACCGATCCATCTAGATTATTACTTTACCACTGTGGAATTTCTGTAAATATGGACTATGAAAATGGAGGTTCAGGAGCTCAATGTCAAGGGGTTTATCCTTCTGCTGAATACGCAATGAAAACATTTTTTAAATATGCAGATTCCATACAAAGCGTAGATGGTGATAATTATACTACATCAGAGTTTCGTAATATTTTAAAAAATGAGTTAGATAACAATAAACCTATCTTATTTAGTGGTTTTAGTGATTCATATGGTAATGGTGGTCATGCTTGGAACGTTGATGGATATCAAGGGAATAATCTTCATTGTAATTGGGGCTGGGGAGGCTGGAGCAATGGATATTACAGTCTACCTTATCTTAATGGATTTGATACATGGCAAAATGCTTTAATTAATCTAATTCCAGAAACATATGAAAATCCTTTAGCTTTATTTGAAGTTGAAATTTCTGAAATGACTGCAATCCTAATAGATTTATCAGAGGTTGTCAATGAAGAAGAAATTGAATCTTGGACATGGGATTATGGTGATGGAAATGTAGAAACTAATTTATATGGATTCAATGAATATACATATGCTAATCCTGGAGAATATGAGATTTCACTCACAATAACAAATATTTATGGACAATCAGGAGACCCTCACATCGAATATATCACTATAGGAAATCCCGTACAGCCAGGAGATGTTAATTTTGATGAAGTCCTTAATATTTTAGATGTTGTATTAATTATTAACTTTATTCTTGGGAGTGATACTCCTAATGATATGCAAAATAATGCAGCTGACTACAACAATGA
>CAYVTK010000007.1:0-12857 GCA_964454465.1 uncultured bacterium
GGATTCAACATCAGATCCTGAATTAGTTGCACTAGGATATCTAAGACCGATAGGATAGCTATAATTTTCATAGTATGCTGATGAGTTCATATTTGTATACAACCAAGGACTAGCATATTGATACTCTATTGAAAAAAAAACTTGATTTTTATTATAAATCAAGCCTAATAGAAATCCAAAAACATCCTCATGTTCTTTCTTCCCAGCTGCATCCTTTTGGAAATCATCAATAATAAATCTGCTCTTCAATGTATAATTTTTATTAATTTTATAATTAAATCCGAATCCAAGGAATGCATTAGGATTATCTTCTTGTATATCATATTCATGATGCTGAGATTCAATACCAAACATTGCGCCTGGAGTTAGATAATACCAATCAATATTTCTATTATAGCCAGTAACAAGCATAGATTCAGAAAGATTCATAGATAAACGATTATTAAATTTAATAAACAAATCCCTATAATAAAGATAACGTGTAATTTTTACAGAATTTATAGGATCCGTATCATCGTTTAATCTTATAACATAATAATTATAATCTATTCTTTTTTTTGAAAAACTAAACATAAAATGATTTAGTGGAAATGAATTATTTGAAAAGAATAAATCATTATTATTATCAATATAATCTTTACCTATAACTAGATTTAAATTGTTTTTTTGATATTGTAAAATGCTTGTTTGAACAACTCCTGTTATATGAGAATTATATTTACTAGAAGATTGTGCTTCATTTGATGTATATAAATTTTGAAAATGAGGATGTGATGTATGATAAATATAATAAACATGTTTAAAAGATAAATATTCATTAATAGATCTTTCCCATTTAATAGGAATAGAAAAAGCACCCTCTTTACCTGCACTAAAGCCAAAATTACTAGATGGCAAAGAAATACCTAAAGACAGTACTAAAATAACAATTTTAAAAGGTTGTTTCATTACATTATAAATTAATATAAATTAACTTAATAAATTAAGATATATATATATTATAATTTGAAAGAAAAAGATAAAGAAAATATCGGTTTTACTTGTAGTTGTTTTGACCTCCTTCATGCAGGGCATATTATTATGCTACAGGATGCTAAAAATCAGTGTGATCATTTAATTGTTGGTCTACAAAAAGACCCAACAATAGATAGACCTGAAAAAAATAAGCCCATCCAGTCATTTAAAGAAAGAAAAATTCAATTGGAGGCTGTTAAGTATATTGATAAGATTATAGAATATAGCACTGAAAAAGAATTATATGAATTGTTAAAAGAACTAAATCCTGACATCAGAATACTTGGAACAGATTATATAAATAAATCATTTACTGGTGATGATTTAAATATAAAAATCTACTATCATAAAAGATACCATGATTATTCAACAAAAAATCTTAGAAAAGAGATATACTTAAAGGAAAAAATATAGTATAATTTGAAAGGAAAATCTAAAAATATCAATGGTGAACTTATGAAAGAAATTGTAATACAACTAATTTGTCCAGATCAAAAAGGAATTATTGCTCAACTCACCTCTCTGATTTATGAAATAAATAACAACATATTATCTATTGAACAGCATGTTAATCAAGAGGATAATAAATTTTACACACGAATTTTAATAGAAACAGAACTTAATAAAATAGAAAAAATTAATTCTAAATTATCTAAGTTAAATAAAAAAATAAATGGTAGTTTTAATTTATTTAATCTTAATAAAAAAAGTAATATCGCTATACTTGGAACTAAAGAATTTGAACCTGTTTATGATTTATTAATAAAAAATAAATCTAATCAATTGCAGTGTAATCTACCTATTATTATTAGCAATCATGATAATTTATCTACTATAGCAAATCAATTTAATATAAAATTCTATAAAATCAATAGTAACAAGAAATTACTTCAAATTTTAAAAGCAGAAAATATAGATTTAATTGTATTAGCTAGATATATGCAAATAATTCCAAAGGAAGTTGTAAAATTATACCCTAATAATATTATTAATATTCATCATGGCTTTTTACCTGCATTTAAAGGAGCAAAGGCATATCATCAAGCATATAATAAAGGTGTAAAAATAATTGGTGCAACAGCACATTATGTAATAGATAAATTAGATGAGGGTCCTATTATAGCACAAGATGTAATTTCAATTAATCACAATCATTCTATAAAAGACATTATACAATTAGGTAGAGAAATAGAAAAAAATGTTCTTTATAAAGCAGTAAAATCACATTTAGAGCATAAGATTATAGTCCATAATAATAAAACAATCATATTTAATTAATAGGATTATATCCATCAACATACTTAATCAATAAATTCCTTATACCATCAGAATCTTGTGTTTTGCATACCTTTTTAAATTCCTTTACTGCTTCATTAATTAAATCAGAAGAGATATTTTTTTCATTTGCCTTCATAATTCTTGGGTGTATAGTCTCTATAGGATTATCATCAATAAGTAATTCTTCATATAATTTTTCTCCAGGACGAAGCCCTATGATTTTAATTTCAATATCTCCATTCTGATTATCATCATCAATTGGAGTTAACCCACTGAGATAAATCATTTTTTTTGCCATATCTAAAATATTAATAGGAGCTCCCATATCTAATAAAAATACTTCTCCACCTTTTGCCATTGCACCAGCCTGAATAACTAACTGAACAGCCTCTGGAATTGACATAAAATATCTGATAACATCTTTATGAGTAACAGTTAAAGGGCCTCCTTCTCTTATCTGTTTTCTAAATAGAGGTAAAACAGAACCATCAGAATCAAGTACATTCCCAAATCTAACCATTGAAAATACTGTATTAGATTTAGACACTTCATTAAACATCTTTAAAATCATTTCTGAGAACCTCTTTGTTGCACCCATAATATTAGTTGGCCTAACAGCTTTATCTGTACTTATAAAAACGAATGTTTCAATATCAAATTCTTGAGCCTGTTTAGCAACATTATATGTCCCTATAATATTATTATATGCTCCAGCACACGGATTAAATTCTACCATAGGAACATGTTTATATGCAGCGGCATGATAAACTGTTTTAACTTTATATTTTTTATAAATATTTGATATCCTTGCTTTGTGTTGTACTGACCCTAAAATAGGAATTACATTTACTTTCTTATCTAATTTTTTTAGTTCTTGATGTATTGAATACAAATTAAATTCTGACAATTCATATAAGATTAATATTTTGGGGGATAAAGCATACACCTGTCTTGAGAGCTCTGAACCAATAGAACCACCTGCACCCGTAATTAATACTGATTTATTTGCTATATTTTTTCCAAGTAAATCAGAAATAGGCTCCACGGAATCTCTACTAAGGATATCTTCTACTTGTACCTTTTTTATATCATTAACTGTAACATTCCCATCTATAATATTCTCAATACTTGGTAACTCCATAACTCTAATTGGAAATTTTGATAATTTTTCTAGAATTTCTCTACGATATCTTTTAGATATAGATGGAATTGCTAATAAAATCATATTAATTCTTTTGGATGCAATAAGAGATTTAATTGCAGAGGGAGAATATACTTTTATTGACTGAATAATAGTTCCTTCTTTTGTTTTATCATCATCAATAATTGCTTTTAATTTATATCTATGACTTCTATGAATACTATCGGCTAGCATAACACCTGCATCTCCAGCTCCATAAATAGCAACTAAGGGAATATTCACTGGGCTTTTAAATATACTATATAATAATAAATACGCCAAGTAACGTATAATAACTGTGGAAAACATAGATAAAAACCAAGTAACAGCCAAAATACCATCAAATGGAAAGATTTTTGAATTATAAAATCCGGTTATTATTATTAGCAGTAATATAGATATGGAAATTGAATAGAATGCAGAGAATAATGTTTTTAGATTAATATGTTTTAGAACAGCTCTATATAGACCTGTTCTAATAAATAAAGGAATCGTAATAATTGGAAAAATGTAAATGGGAAAATAATTAGGGTTGCTGAAAAATTCTGTAGGGTTCAGTGTATTAAAACGAAATACATATGACCAATAAATAGCAGAATACAAATTGACTAAATCTACTAAAAATAAAATAAGTTGCTTATTTAATCTTGATAATTCTGAAAATTTCTCTATATATTTCATACTATATGACGTAATAAACTATTGTGAATTTATAGTATTTATCACAATATCAATAATATTATTTTGATCCTCTTCTCTAAGACATGCTCCAGAGGGCAGACATATTCCACTTTCAAACATTTTTTTTGATATATCAATATTTTTTTCAGATGTAATATAAGTACATTTTTTATATAATGGTTGCATATGCATTGGTTTCCAGAGAGGCCTTGATTCAATGTTCTCTCTTTCTAAAGCTTCTATAATATCTATAGGATTAACACTCAAAATATTACTATTAATAGTTAATGTTGTTAACCATCTATTAGATTTACAATTGCTAACTTCAGGCATAAAATTGATTCCATCAATTTTAGATAATTTATCATAATAGAAATTAAATATTTTTCTTTTAGATTCAACCCTTTGGTCTAACACCTCCAACTGCCCTCTACCTATTGATGCTAATATATTACTCATACGATAATTATATCCTAATTCTTTATGTTGATAGTGTAGTACGGGTTCTCTAGCTTGAGTTGATAAAAATTTAGCCTTACGAATTAAAGTTCCATTATTAGATACTAACATACCACCACCTGATGTTGTAATAATTTTATTTCCATTGAAAGATAATATTCCCAAACTTCCAAAAACACCACATTTTTTATTTTTATATTCTGAGCCAAGTGCTTCTGCAGCATCTTCAATTAAAATAACATTGTATTTATTGCATAAGTATATTATATCGTCATAATCACAACTTTGACCATATAAATCAACTGAAATCAAAGCTTTAGGCTTATATATTTTCATTGCAATTTCAAGAGCATCCAAATCAATTGTCCATGTGTTTGGATTAGAATCTATAAAGATAGGATTAGCCTTTTCATAAAGTATTACGTTTGCACTAGCTGCAAATGTAAAACTAGAACACAAAACATTATCACCAGCACCAATACTATGTAATCTCATTGCCAAATGTAATGCTGCTGTACCAGATGATAACGCTGCAGAATGATTAACATTCAAATAATCTGACATTTCATTTTCAAATGCATCAACATGAGGGCCTAGAGGTGCGATCCAATTTGAATCAAATGCTTCATTTAAATATTTTTTTTCATTTTCCCCCATATGCGGAGGAGATAAATAGATTCTTTTATTCATTTTTTTTATTCCTGTACAGAGGGAAAAAACCAGCCAAATCTAATCTTTCTTGTTTAGAATAATCTTCAGTTAAACAGGTATAATCTTCTAAATTTAAGATAGTACGGAATGTAGAAAATTTCAGAGTTTTATTTGAAAATCCTTTTTTAAAAGCAAATAGAGCATCTTCTTTTCCACCTAACCCTCCACCGAAATTCAATATTTTATTAGATTTTGAATTTTTCATTATAATAAAATCAAACATTAATTTACTTGGAGCATACTTTAAAAAAGATGTTTGAGTTGCACCCAAATGATACTGTATGATTTTTTTTGAATATATAAAAATACCTGCAGATGCAATAGTATCATTTTTATCAACGATAAAGATTAAATGAATCTTATCCTTAAACTTTTTAAATAATGAAATATAATATTCTCTTTTAAAAAAATAATAAGAATCTGCCTTAACTCTATCCATTGTTTGATTATATATTTCAATAAACTTATCAATTTCTGCAATATTCCCTATCTTTACACTGAATTCCATTTCTACTAATTTTTTAATACTTCTTTTATGATTTTTTGAATAATTTAAAAATAAGCTTTTATAATCAGTGTTTAATTTCAAATATACTATTCTACCATGCATGCAATGCATAGAAGTATTATCCTCTGGTAAAATAAAATTATTGTGAAAAGGATGTAATCTTAAGAATACACTTACAAATCCAGCTTCTCTACAATCAGATAAAAAATCTGATATCATATTATTAACTTCAGCATATGATACTCCTGACATTAATATACCTGGATATCCATATGGACTTACTAAATCATATTTTTTAGTCTCAGTAATTGGTCGTTTTATAAGTGGGATTAAGATATGCTTATCTGATTCTGAATATTTCCAATAAATAACTTCTTCATCTATTTCTTTTTGCAAGTTCAAATAAACAGGGTCCTGATAAAATTCTAAATTAGAGAAATTAGAGAAAAAACTTTTAGATATAGAAGTAGTGAATATGCCCATAAATTATTTCAGACTAACTGTTTTATATTTTTTTCAAATTCTAATTCTGCTTTTTTAAATTCTATTTTATTTAACATAGAATAACTTGATATATTAAAACTTTTGGTATTATTGTTTTTAATATTAATATCTATATTAGAAATCTCTTTAATCTTATTATTAATTTCTTCAGATAATTTATATGGATTTTTACAAAATTCTTCATAAGAAATTTCAATTTTATTAATATTATCTATTCCTTCCATTTGTTTATCATAAGAATCATTAATTAGTTTAATTTGGGATGTTATTTGTTCATATTTGTTAAGCTTTTTTAAATATTCATACCCTTTAGGCATAATTGAAACCCAAATATCTTCAGAATCAAAAACTTTTTTTCTGAATTTAAGTATTGAATTAGCATTATCATAAAAATCTCTTTTAATAAAAATAAAAATTGTTTTTGGCATAATCTCAAATATTTTTTGCGCATGGAATCCTAGTAAAAAAGATTTAAATATCATTGGTTTATCAAATACATTAGCCATACTATTCAATATAAGTTTTAAATTTTCCCAATCTATCTTTGATTCGTGAGACTTATCTCTTTCTAAAAAATCAGTGTATTTGAGCCAATAATTCCAAAAATAGCCAAACTCATGTGGTTCTGTAATATCTTTTGTACGTCCAAAGGTGCTATTATAATTACTTTCTTTAGGGTCTAACAGTTTTCTACTTAATTTGATACCATAAATGGGAACCTTCCAAAAAGTTGCAATTAAATTATTTATATAACCTATATCTAAAGAAGAGATAAGAAATTGATTCAGCAATGTAGTTCCTGATCGCGGAGCTCCAATAATGTGAATTATTGGATAATCAATAAGATTATTTATCTCTGATAATTTTTTTTGATGAGAAGGATATAAATTATTATTAATATCAAATAGGATGTTTTCGAAAGTATTAGATTTGGAAAAATCTTTATTGAATTTTTGATCTTTTCTCAATTATTTTTCTCTATTTTTCATTATAACATATTCATCAAATGGAATTTCAAAGTTAGCATCTTGAGGCTTAGTATCTTTAAGTAATATAACTTTAAAAATAGTCTGAATCATAATTTTAATATCTAAATATAATGATTGATTTTTAATATAAAAAATATCAAAATCTATTTTTTGATCCCAAGAAATATTACTACGTCCATTAATTTGTGCATAACCGGTTAAGCCAGGTTTTACTGTATGCCTTAAATTCTGCTCTTTATTAAAATAATCTTTATATCTCATTCTTAATGGGCGTGGTCCAACAAAAGACATATCTCCCTTAAGAACATTAATAATAGAGGGAAGTTCATCAAGACTAGTATGCCTTAATTTTTTTCCAAAATTAGTTAACCTCTCCTCATTTGATAATAATTTTCCATCACCATCCCTTAAATCTAACATTGATCTAAACTTATAAAAAGTAAACGGCTTAAAATTAATTCCAGGTCGTGTCTGCTGAAAAATTACTGAAGGGCCAATTTTGATTCTAATTAATAAAGATAATAATAATAATAATGGGGTAAATAAACTTAAAGCCATAATTGATATGATAATATCAAATAATCTTTTTATATATTTCGTATAAAGTATCAAGTATACACCTTCTTTTCTAGTGTTTTATATTCTAAAAGCAATGCCTCCCATACAACTTTTCGATTATACTTTTTTATCATATTACGTGAATTCTTAGAAAAATTTTTCAAAGTAACTTCTTTTTCTTTTATGACTTTTACCATAGCTAAATATAAAGCTTTTCTATCTTTCACCGGTATTACAATACCATTATGATTATTAATTACAATTTCATTACATCCATTAATATCTGTAACAATTGCAGGAAGCATCATGGCGCAAGCTTGGATTACTGTATTAGGGAAACCTTCTCTATAACTTGGAAAAACTAAAACATTAGATATATTTAAATACGGTCTTACATCTTTCTGATATCCAACTCGTATTATATTAATATTTGAATTTATTTTAACTGAAGATTTACTGCTAATTGGATCTAAATTAGATTCTTCCCTACCAACTAATATGAGCTTAATATTTTTATCTTTTTGGCTGATCATATCAAAAGCATCAATTAGTTCATTTATTCCTTTATCTGATACTATTCTACCTATATATAGAAAAACAAAATCATCGGGAGTAATATTTAAGTCTGATTTAAGTTGAGAAATACTTTCTAAAGTAAATAAATCGGGATTAAAATATTCTAGATCTATACCATTACTACTACCATTTGCAATTACTTTTAATTTATTAGAATTACAAATTTTTTTTTCTTTAATAATATTCATCAGACCAAAAGAATTAGGATAAATATTTGTTGCACAGCAATATGTTATTTTTTCAACTAAATTCAGTATTTTTCTTTTAAAACCTTTTTTTTCAAATAACGGCAATCCTGCCACAGTATGCATACGGATTTTAACTCCTGCTAATTTTGCAGCTATCATACCTAATGTTCCTGCTTTAGGTGTATGGGTATGTACAATTTGAGGTTGTTCTTTTTTAAAAAAACAATACATCTGAATTAAGCTTACTAAATCTTTAAACGGAGTAATTTTTCTTGTCATATCAATTGGATGAACCCTAATATTTTCTGTTTTAGCTAAAGATTCTAAAATACTGCCTTTTGAAGAAATTGCTATTATTTTATAATATTGATTCATAAAAGCTAACTGTCCTTCTAAAAGTTTTGAAAGTGAAGCAGGAACTGTAGTAATTCTTATAATCTTATTTCTATTCATATTTCATATTCAAAATTTATTAAGTTTATTTTTTCACTATTATAACTGCATATAAGTTTCTTTGTACCATTTTTGAAAACAAAAAAAAGTCCACACTCTAAAAGTATTATCAGCTCTATTATCTATATGATCTAATACTAACTTCCTTATATACTCATAATTAAATATACCTTGATTATCCACAAATTCCTTACTAGCATAAGAAAGTAATTCTAATCTAAGAAGGTCCTTCATCCAATCTCCAACAGGAACTCCAAAACCTTGCTTTGGTTTATTTAAAAAACCATTTGGAAAATACTGTTTAAATGTTTCTTTTAATAAATATTTTTTATTCCATCCTCTTATTAAAAAACTATCAGGTAAACTATTAGTAAAATTCCAAATTTCTTTATTTAAAAAAGGAGAGCGACATTCAATTGAATTTAACATGCTAGCTCTATCTACTTTTACAAGCATATCACCTTCTAGTGAAATATTTTTATCTATTTTTCTAAAATCATGTAAAGTATTATTCCCATTATATTGATTTTTATAGTATGATAGAGGATCATTAATAACGTATTCTTTATTAAATATTTTTTTCGTTTCAATATCTTGAAAACCTAAAGATATTATATTGTAATAAAAATAATCTTTAAAATCTATTGCATTTAATAAACGTTTAATTCTGAATAATAATTTTCTATTATCTTGACGCAATGTGAACATATTATTAAAAGCCATTATAATATAATTATGTAATTTTTTTGGAATTAAGCTAGTATAGTAATTATTCATTTTACCCATATAATATTTATTATACCCACCAAACATCTCATCGCCTCCATCTCCTGTTAATACTACTTTGACATGTCCTTTTGTTAATTTTGAGACCATATAAGTAGGTAATGCAGATGAATCTGCAAACGGTTCATCAAAATTTAAAATAATATCATTAATATTATTTTCTATTTGTCTTTGTCCAACAATAAATTGATGATGATTGCTATTAAGTAATTTTGCAATTTTTTTTGATTTATCTGTTTCATCAAAAGAAGCTTTTTCAAATCCTATTGAGAATGTATTAATTGGATTAAAAGAATATTCTGCAAGGCATAAAGATATAATTGAAGAATCAATACCTCCTGATAAGAAAGTTCCTATGGGAACATCAGATACACAGCGTGATTTAACACTTTCCATAACTAAGTCATATGTTTGTTTTTTAGCATTACTAAAAGATAGTTTTTCTTTATAACTTTTATAATCATTATGATGAATATCCTGTATATCTATTTTAGATAATGAACAATCATATTCAATATAATGATTAGCTTCTAATTTATATATATTTTCATAAATACTAAATGGGGCAGGGATATAAGTTAATTGGAAATATAGATTCATTGCTTGTTTAGAAATAATAGGTTTTTCATCAAGAACATTAACTATAGATTTAAGTTCAGATGCCCAAATAAATTTATTATTACCTGAAAAATAGTATAAAGGCTTTTCTCCGAAATAATCTCTAACAATAAAAATTTTATTTAATTTTTTATCATATATTGTGAAAGCAAACATTCCATCTAACTTAGAAAATGAGTCAACTCCATATTTAGCATACATATGTAAAATAACCTCAGTGTCACTATTAGTAGAAAATTCAATGCCTTCATTTATTAGATTATTTCTTAATTCTTTATAGTTATATATTTCACCATTAAAAACAATAATATTTTGTTTGTCTTTAGAATATATTGGCTGACTACCTGAATATAAATCAATAATAGATAATCTTCTCATACCTAGAGCAATACTATAATCATCATTTTTACTTATAAAAATGCCTTCATCATCTGGGCCTCTATGAAAAATAAGATCATTCATTAAATTAATCTTATTTTTAATGTCAGTTTCTTTCTTATATGTTATATATCCATTAATTCCACACATAGATCTGATTTATAATTTAGAGGTGCTGTATATTTTATTATTTAGCAAATAAACAAGGTATATAGATATCCAAAATAAAGGTATTCTAAGTGTCATATGAGCAAATGCAAAAAGGAATGGGACTATTAAGATAAAAAAAGATTTATTATTAACTCTATAAATTAAAAACAGTGAATATAAATATAAAAACAGACCTACGATTCCATATGAAAATAAGATATTAGGTAATGTTGCATGAATTTCACCAGAATATATAGAATCAAATCTATCATTCTTCCCTTCACCAGCACCTAAAATAAGATACTCACTATTATTAAAAATACGATCAAGTCCTCTTCCAGATAATGTATTATCGTTTTCAGGATCTGTTTGATATCTCAAAATCATATTATTAACTACTTTAAAATCTGTTATATGTATATTTTTATATGATATAATAAAAACTAATATTAGTAATACTGTTATAAAATATTTAAAAGATTTTATCTTATTTTTTGACAAAAATAAAAACCAAAATAAAGTTATAGATATAATACCGGCAATTGAATTTGAAAGTAAAACTAATAATGTTAAAGATATAAATAACAATAATTGAGCTTTAAAAGATTTCTTTAGAGTTGATGTTAAAGCATATAAAATAACCAATAAATTAATTGCATATAGAGCCAATTGATTGGGATTATTAAAAAACAGTTTATTTCTTATTCCATATGATTGAAGACCAAAAAGATTAAAAAAGTATATAAATAATTGAAGGCCTATAGATAGAAGTAGTATTTTATATGTTAATTGCCAAAATTTTGGAGAATTTTCTTTTGATTTTAAAAAAACAAGAAACATAAAACAGTATACATAATATAAATTATTTATTAAAATTTTTAGCTCCCCTAACATTAAAAACCAAATAATATTTATGAAAATGACATATAATATAAAAATACTTAAAATCTTCAAGTACCTATCTTTCGATATCAAATAAATTACTCTTATATTTAAAGCAATTAGGATAAAACCAAATGCATCAGCAATTTGCATAGAGCCTGGAGGGAAGAAATAAAATGGAAATAACAGTAAATACAAACTCCATATTAAATAATTTAATTTCATATTAGATTAAACTTTCAATATTTTAAACCAAAGGGATTTTATTTCATTAATAGTTATAGTATTTGTAATAAGAGTCATAGATAGGTATATAATACAAAGAAGTAATATACTATAGAGAGAAGTAATATTAATCAAATTAATTACTAGTATTGCTACCCCTATATTCAAAATTCCTAGAAAAATAAATTTTATGATATAAGTTTTTAGATTACGAATTGAAAAGTAAAAATTACATGAGAATATTACAAATTCAGTAATTAACATAGTAATTGCTGCTCCAGTGAGACCTAATATAGGAATGAGAGTAAATAATCCAATTATATTAATTAGTGCTCCAATTGCCACAGATTTTGTTCTACACTCTTGTCTATTTGATGTAGTAAGTACATCTCCAATTGGTATAACTAGCAATTTGAAATATAATGCAACTACCATAATTCTAATTAAATAAATTGCACTAAGAGACAAGTCATCTGAAATAATAAAAGTAATTATATAAGGACAATAAAGAAAAATTATACTACATAAAACAATTGCTATAATGCTTATGATTTTGATTAACTTCTGACTAAGTATATCATAATCAATAGGTGAAACATTAAATAAATTTGATAAACTTGGGAATAGAGATTTACTTATAATTTGAGAAACAACAACCCCTTTTATGGTAAAAGCTAGAGCTATTTCAAATAATCCAGTTGCTTGATCACCCATGATAT
>CAYVTK010000008.1:0-8554 GCA_964454465.1 uncultured bacterium
ATCAATTTAATGGTACGCCAAAGATTAGATGTTGTTCCCATCTTGGTGGATCTGGGAAGTATTCATAATCATCATATTTATCAAAACCATATCCTATATCATAACCAAGCATACCCAACATTGGCATATTAACTCTTATTCCAAAACCTACAGATCTCTTTAAACTAAATATATCAACATCATCGAAATCTTCCCAAATACCGCCTGCATCTCCAAAAAGAATAAAATATACAGTTGGAGATGAAGATAAAAGAAATCTTAATTCCGTAGAATACTTAAATAGAATATTACCTCCATGAGAGTATGTACCTATTCTAGGTCCTAAATCGCTATCAGTATAACCACGTAACATTTCCCCGTATGGAATGCCAGTTCCTCCTAATGAAAAACGAGTTCTAGAATTAATATATTCATCCTTAACTAAAGGTTTTATTGCACCAAAAGTATAATTTTGGTAGAAAACTATTTTATTAGAAAACGGAGTGTACCATTTAAAATTAAATACATGTTTATGATAATTTTCATTTCCTCCAAGAAGTCCTCCAGAAAATATACTTGTCCATACCAATTTTGAACCTGTTGTAGCAAATTCGGCATTATCTATGTTTGTTCTGCTAATAGTTTGAGTTAATTTTAAGCCACGGCGTTCGGCATAACGACTTCCATTTTCTCCATGTATTAAATTATCTGGAAAATGAGTTTCTAAATCTGTTTCATTTTCAAAATATTTTGAGTTTCTAATACCAATTGACCAACTACCCCCAGTATAATAATCAGGCCATTTAAATCTTCTTCCAAATGATATAGAGCCTCCAATATTTTCAACATCATAATCACTATAGCCACTACGTGCTCCTTGTTCAGCCTTATATAAAGAAAATCCTATTGAGTTTCTAGAATCAAAAATTCGTGGTTCAGTAAAAGAAATTGAAAATGACTCGAAATCTGCACTATTACTACTTGTAGATGAACCAAATCCTGAGTTTATTTGATTTTGCAAGCCTTTTTGATAATCAATCTGTAACTTTAAACCTCTACCTAAAAAATTAATAAATTCAAAACCTCCTCCTCCAGAAAAACCACTATATTCGTTATATCCCATACTGAAATTAGCTCTACCTGTCTCTTTTTCAACTACATTCATGGATATATCAATTTGATTATCAGAAACCGCAAGTATTTGAGGATCTACAGTCTCAAAATAGTTTAACATATATAAAGATTTCATACTCTCTATAATTTTTGTTCTATTAAAAATATTTCCTGGATAAATCTTCATTTCTCTTCTTATAACATTTTCAATAGTTTTATCATTTCCTTTAATATGAACCTTCCTGATTTTGACTTTTTTATTTTCAGTTATAGCTAGATTAACTATTAAAGAATCTTTATCATATGGTATTATTTCTTTATTGATATTAAAGAAATAATAACCTTGATCCATATAAATAGAATTTATATTTTCAAAAATTGCAAAGTCTAATTTTTCTTTATTATATTGTTCTCCAATTGAGAGACCTAATTCATCTAATAATTGTTCATCTGAAAATTTTTCATTATCTATAAAGTTAAATTCTTTATAAAAATATTTTTTCCCTTCATATACATCTAGACTCACTTCTATACTACGGTTTGAATGAATGATATTTTTTGATAAAACTTTAAAATCTCTATAACCTTGATTTCTATAAAAATTTTCTAAATTTTTAATATCTTCCTCAAGACCAGAATCAGTAAACTTTCCTCTCCAAGGGGCATACCACCTAAATTCTTGAATATTTTTAAAAATCTTAGATAGTTGATTCTTATTAATCAAACTATAGAGAGGGAAACTATTATTACCTCTAATATCAATTTTTCTTATCTTACTTTTACTACCTTCATCTATATAGAATATTAGATTTTTTATATAATCTATATCAGTATTTTCAATCTCATATTTTACAGATACATTGTAAAACCTATCATCCATATATTTTTCAACTATCATTTTCTGAGCATTAAATAATATATTTTTAGACATTATTTGCCCATCAGTAAGTTCTACTATATCATTTAATGTCTTATCTCTTTTCTTTTTATTCCCAATATATTTAATATCACCAATAACAGGTAATTCATCTACAACAATTTTTAATATAATTCCCTTTTCAGTTTCATCATCTAAATAAAACTGAATATTTGAAAATCTATCTATCTCCCATAGTTTATTAATACCCTTATTAATTTCATCTCCCCGGCTTAAATGCATCCCCGGATACAGTTTACTTATTCTGTATATATCTTCTTTTTGTAATCTTTTAGCACCTTCAACTTTGATATCTAATATCTCAATGTCTTGACATATAAGAGAACTAAAAAAAATCAATATTATATATTTATACATCAGATGAAATCCTTCCAAATTTTCTTTCTCTAGAATAATAATTTTCTACAGCTTTATCTAATTCTTCTGAATTGAATTCTGGCCAATAGAGATTAGAAACATAGATTTCAGCATATGCAATTTGCCATAATAAAAAATTTGAAATTCTATTCTCACCGGCTGTCCTAATTAATAAATCTGGGTCAGGTAAAGACTGACTATAAAGGAATTGAGGAAATTCATCAATACTTATAGAATCTTTTTTATATTCAATAATTTTATTACAAGCATCAACAATTTCCTGTCTACCACTATAACTTATAGCTAAATTTAAATTTAAGCCTGTATTAGAAGATGTCGATTTTTCTGCCTTATTGATTGCTTCCCGAGTAATTAAATCTAACCTATTTAAATTTCCTATTGCTCTAAATCTGACATTATTATCAATCAGAGATTGTAATTCCTTATTTAGCGATTGAACTAATAATTTCATCAATGATAAAACTTCTATCTTTGGTCTATTCCAATTTTCTTCAGAAAATGTAAATAAAGTAAGGTGTTTTAGACATATTTTATCAGCATAACGAATAATTTTTCTCACTGAATTAACGCCTTGTTTATGACCTTCTATTCTATCAAGACCTTGACTTTCAGCCCACCTGCCATTTCCATCCATTATAATAGCAATATGATTAAGTGTATTATTTTTTTTCATTTTATATCTGAACTATTTTCTCAGAAATTTTTTGAAATTCTTGTCGTACTATAGATTCTGGGTACTCCTTAACAAAAGGGGTCCCTGTATCGCATGATTCAGAAAGTTTAGAATCTATATTTATTTTTCCTAGTAATGGTAATTTCAATCTAGAGCTTTCACTTTCTCCAGATTTTCCCTGAAAGATATTATAAACAAAACTAAAACTACCATCAGGGTTTACATTGATTTTTTCATCATCAATAATTATATCTTTAATATTTGAAGAAGTTTCTACTCTACCTGTTAAAGATAAACCTGACATATTTTCAATTACTCCAAGAATTGGAGTATTTACTTTCTTAAACATATCAGATCCTTTTCTAACATCTACATTAGATAAATCTTGTGGAGTTGTAACAATAAGCGCTCCAAATAATTTTATTTTCTGTACTAAAGTTAATTGAATATCACCTGTTCCAGGAGGTAAATCTAATATTAAATAATCTAATTCTCCCCACTGAACATTTTCAAAAAATTGTTGTGTCATTCTAGATACCATTGGACCTCTCCAAACAGTAGGAGAATTTTCATTATTGATGAAACCAAAGGACATAAATTTAATACCAAATTTTTCGATAGGTAACATTAAATCTTCTGTTATCCTTGGCTGTTCATGATAATTAATTAAGGTTGGAAGACTTGGTCCATAAATATCTAAATCTAATAGGCCTACTTTATAATTTGATGCTAATTCGCATGCTAAGTTCAGTGCAACAGTAGATTTTCCAACACCACCCTTACAGCTGGAAATAGCAATAATTTTATCAATTTTTTCTTGGGATGAATTAGTCTCTTCTGAGGGGTTATCTAAAAAAATAACATTTATTTTATTAAAATTAAATTCTTTTGAAATTTTTTCGTGAATACTATCAGAAATTATTTTTTTATTCTCTTCTTTATCTGTAGTTAAAGAGATTTCAATAATGAGGTTTTTATCAGGATCTAGATGAATTTTTTTAACTATACCAAAAGATATAATATCTCTAGAAAATCCTGGATATTTAATGCTTTTTAAAACACTTGTTATATTTTCAATTAAATTTTCCACATAAAAATAGTCATTAAATTATGACCATTTCAATTCTCCAATTTTATCCATCATACTCTCTACCAAAATAATCATAATTTATTTTGATAAATTTTTTCCACTCTTCAGGAACAGCATCTTCTTCAAATATAGCTTCTACTGGACATTCAGGCTCACATGCACCACAATCAATACATTCTTCTGGATCAATATATAATTGTTTATCCGTAGGATCAAAACCATCTTCTTTAGCTTCAGCTCCAGCACCTTCCTTATTATCTGGTCCATGAATACAGTCAACAGGGCACACCTCAACACATGCTGTATCACAAGTACTTACACATGGATCTGCTATAATATATGCCATTTTTTCCCTCTCTCTTTATTTACCAAAAAATTCAATTGTAATTTATTACATTTGTATAAAATCTAACAAACATAAAAGTAAATATAATACTAGCAACTTTTAATTAAATATAGTTAATATACGATAGAGTTTATTTTTTAGGAATCTTGAAAATTAGATTAGATTGCATGTTTACTTTACTTTAGGTTTTAATAAAAATTTTACTTTTCATCTTGTTATAAGAATATATTTTAAAAATTTATTTGATGAAAATTTATTTACTTCTAATCTCTTCTCTTAAAGATATCAATCTTCCTATAAAATAAAGTCTTGTATTTTAAAAATTTAAGGACTTATTAATATGTCGGATAGTATTAGTGAAATAATACTTAATTCTACTATAGGCAATACAAGAATTGCATTAGTTAAGAATCAAGTACTTGATAATTTATTTGTCGAGAGACCAGAACATAAGCGGACTGTAGGAAATATTTATAAGGGTAAAGTCCAGAATGTTATTCCTGGCATGCAGGCTGCTTTTTTAGATATAGGACAACCAATAAATGCTTTCTTGCCATTTGCAGAAATTGGTGATGTTAACCCCCTAAACAATGAACCTTTTACAGTTGATACAAAAAATAAGAAAAAAGCTTCCAATAAAAAAATCAATCTAGTAATTGGAGATGATATTGTTGTGCAAGTTATAAAAGAGCCTTTTAGTGGAAAAGGTGCTAGAGTAACTACAGAAATATCTATCCCTGGTAGTTTCATGGTTCTTGTACCTAATTCTGATTATATAGGAATATCAAAAAAAATATCTGATAGATATGAAAGAAATAGAATAAAAAAAATTATTGCTAATTTCAAACCTAAAAATATAGGTGTTATTGCAAGGACAATCTGTGTAAATCAAAATGAGGCTAATATAAAAAATGATTTTGATAGACTGTTCAAAATATGGAATGAAATAAAATATAAAGTTGAATCTGCAAAAAATATAGACTTGATATATCAAGACTTTACAATCTCAGATTTAGTTATAAGAGATTTGTTTACTGAATCAATAAAAAAATTAGTTATTGATTCAAAGCCACTTTATAAAAGAATACATAAATTAGTTAAAGAAATTAATCCCAATGCTGCTACAAAAATAGTACTACATAAATCAAAAGTTCCTATTTTTGATCAATATTATAATCTTGATGACCAGATTAAAAAAATAATAAAACCAAAGGTTTGGTTAAAAAGTGGTGCACATTTAATAATTGAACATACTGAAGCAATGGTTGTAATAGATGTGAATAGTGGTAGATTTATTGGTAAAAAAGAGCATGAGGAAAATTCATTAAAAATTAATATTGAAGCTGGTAAAGAAATAGTTCGTCAACTTAGATTAAGAGATATTGGGGGATTAATTGTAATTGATTTTATTGATTTAGCAGAAGCTAAAAATAGAAAAAAAGTTTATGAGACCTTGAAAAAAGAACTGAAAATTGATGGATCAAAAGCATCTTTATCTGAATTCTCAGATTTCGGTCTATTACAAATGACACGCCAGAGAGTTGGATTAAGTATTCTGCATACTTTAACAAATAAATGTCAAACATGTAAAGGATTAGGGCGAATATCATCTCCAGATAATACTCTGACAACAATTGAAAACTGGATTAATAAATTTAGACTTAAAAATAAAGATAGAAGGTTAATCATATATGTCCATAAAAATATAGAAGAGCATATCTATGGTAATAAAAAAAGTGATTTAAATAAATTAATGTTTAGAAAATTGATGTGGATAGAAATAAAAATAGATCAAACTTTAAATATTAATGAATTTAAGGTTTTTTCAAAGAAAAGAAAGAAAGAAGTTACTGATGAAGTTTAGTCTTGTTTATTTATTTTAAATTTGAATAAATTAACGGGCTTTAATTAGGGTAATTATTATGTATGCATTAGTTGATTATATAGGGAATCAAATATTAATAAAAGAAGGAGAAAAAATAAAAATTCCTTTTTTAGATAAAAAAATTGGTTCTAAAATAGTATTTGAGAATGTTTTATTCTTTGATAATGACAAGGAAAAAAAAGTAGGATCTCCTTATTTGAAATCTATATCTTTTTCTGGGAAAATAGAATCACATGAGAAAGAAAAGAAAATCATAGTTTTCAAGAAAAAAAGAAGAAAAGGACATCAGAAAAAAAATGGTCACACTCAAAAATTTACATATATAACTATAGATAAATTCTCAGCTAAAAAAAGTACTTCTAAAGCAAAGAAGGCTAAATCTTCAGAAAAACCAAAAAAAACTAGCAAAAAAGTTGATAAAACATAAAGGGTTAGATTATGGCACATAAAAAAGGAATGGGTAGTTCTAAAAATGGAAGAGATAGTAATCCGCAATATCTAGGAGTGAAAAGTGCAGATGGTCAATTCGTATCAACTGGTAGTATAATTGTTAGACAACGAGGTACAAAATTTCATCCGGGAAATAATGTTGGAAAAGGAAAAGATGATACTTTGTTTGCTTTAAAAGATGGTTATGTTAAATTCCATAGAAAAGGTAGGGATAAAAAACAGGTCAGCATATTAGCGAACTAATTATTTTTTATTCAAATCAATATTTCGTATTAATCCTTTATAACCTGCCCGTTTAGCAGAACTTTTTTTAAATATTTTCAGATAATCTTCTTTGGTTAGATGCTCCCAATCTTTATCTCCCATAGACTCAATACTTTTTCTTTTAAAAAACCTCTTATCATCTGATAGTTTTGAAAACTTTAAATTCCAAGGGCATACTTCTTGACATATATCACAACCATAAATCCATCCCTCCAATTTATTAGAATATTTATCAGAAATTTCTCCTCTATGCTCAATGGTTAAGTAAGATAAACATTTATTTGAATCTAGGGAATACGGTAATAAAGCATCAGTTGGGCAAGCATCTATACATTTAACACACGTCCCGCATAAATCTTCAAGAAATGGCTGATCATATTCCAAATCTATATTAATTAAAATTTCTCCTAAAAAAAACCATGAACCTAAGTTCTTATTTATTAAGTTTGTATGTTTTCCAATCCATCCTAAACCTGCATTTTGTGCCCAATTTTTTTCCATAATAGGAGATGTATCTACGCAAACTCTATATTTCACATCCTCATTGCATGATTTAATGAAACTAAGTATTTCATATAATTTTTCTTTAATGACTATATGATAATCATCTCCCCAAGCATAATTAGATATTTTGTAATTTTCAGACGAACAGTTAGAACCAGAATAATAATTAAATCCAAAGGATAATACAGATTTAACATCAGGGAAATATTTAAGTATACTTTTTCTCTCTTCTTTTTTATTCTCAATCCACTTCATAGATGCATGATGACCTAAGCTTAACCATTTTTCAAAATATTGGTTAGATTGATTGTTATCTATATTAGAAGAAGAAACACCTATGATATCAAAGCCTAAATCATAGGAAAGTTTTTTTATATTATTGGTGAGTTCTAATTTATCCAAAAATTAAAATTGTTCAAAGTATATAACTTTTAATTCTCTATTTATTGAATTTGAATTTTTATTATTCTTAGATATATCATTTGCATTAACTTCTAACATTAGATTATTAGTTACTGACCATCTTAGTCCTGCATTTAAATAGCCGTTGCCTTCTCTATAAATAATATCTTCTAAACCATCATTATATTCATCATCGTCTCTAGAGAAGTTATATTCTCCATATATAGCGAAACTTTTATTTATTTCTTTATCAAAACCTAAAAAAATATTAATATCATCATCGTTATCATTAGAATCTGCTAAATTTTTATTTAAACCAAAATGAAAACCCAAATTACCAAATACATTCCAATTTCTACTCATAACAAAATAAATCCCATATGATTTCTGTTCATATCTATTTAATGACACCGATGTGTACTCATCCAAAAACTTTCCCCTGCCCTGAGTATCAATACCCATAAGTATTGCAGGCATTTTATCAGTTTCATCAAATATTCTATATTTTACTTGACCCTCTGGATACGATCTGT
>CAYVTK010000008.1:8564-12417 GCA_964454465.1 uncultured bacterium
ATTTGAAATTCCAAAAGATATGCCAAGCATAAAATTATCAGTTATTCCAATTGAGAATTTTGGTAATATAGAACCTTCTTTCATAAAAGTATTTTCAAAAGAAAAAAATCCGCGAGGCATAGTCCCTGCTGTTGGAATTGTAATTAAATTAATAGGAGGATAGGGTTGCTCACTCTGAGATAATAAAACGGATAATGATATAGATAATATTATAAAATATTTTTTCATATAAACCCCTTATATATTAATAATATTATTTTTTATATAATAATTATTATTCCATAATAAATTAAATAAATCAATAAGGAAAAGAAAGGTAAACAGGCATATGGTCAGATATATAAGTTTCATATACTGTATAAGAGCCCATATACTGGTCCATTGGGACAGTATCGATAATATAGTTTTCCTTATTAACAAATTCATTAGAAACTAATATATGATCTAAAAAACTAACATATGGTTCTTTAGGATATGATGCTTTTGTAATATCATAAGTTATATCCATTGTTGGAAAATAGAATCTATCATCGCTAAGAAATGGTACGAAACAATGTTCTTCATCTTCATCTTTTAAATCATCATTCCAATCACCTAAAACAATAATATTATTATTCTGTTTTATCTCATCGCTAATATAATCATATAACATTTTAGAAGCTTTTTTTCTTCGCTCAAGCCCTGAATCACAACATTTCATATGTAAATTAATAATAGAAAAATTTATATTTTTTTTCTTATATACAAAATCAACTTTTAATGGAGGTCTACCTGCAAAATTATAATCATTTTCAGAAAATAATTCGACCCTATTAACTAATCTAAAATCAGTCTTTTTATAAATTATAGCTTGATCCATAAATGATGATTGTTGAGATATTATATAAGCATACTGTGGGAGAAAATCCATCAATTGACTAAACCATCCTCTATTTTTAATTTCTTGGAATGCAACAATATCTGAGTCTAAATCATCTAAAGCTTCAGATAAAGCTTTTATAGTTGAGTCGCCTGCTATTGGGAAAAACTCGCAATTCCACGTAACAATATCAAGATTTTCATCAATATTTATACTAGGGATATCCCAACTATCTGTTAAATTTAGTTTACTACTATTACTATAATTAGAAGATATAGAATTATTCCAATTAGTTGGTTCATATACTTTATTAATAGCTGTAGTTGATGCCTGATTAATCCAATCGAACATAATTTCATCATATTTAAAATCATGCATAAATAATGTCTGCGAACTTTGATTAGTTACTGCAGATTCATAACCAGTAAATAATTTATATTTGGAATTATATTTTATAACGATATGACCAAAGCTGGTACCTCCTCCATAATTTTGAAAAGCATAAACATGACTGTGAGGATCATACCATGCATTTGGATAGCCTTTACTAATACCTCCTGATATAACAACATCTACATCATTTGCATAATAGCCTAATTCAATGGCATTAAGTTCATTACTTTCTTTACTATTATTATTTTCAATAAATTCTTCATAAACCTTTTCTCTATCCCAAGGGATACCTGCACTTGTTAATAAAATTATTATGTCAGTTTCATCTTTTATATCTTTTATTGTATTTTGTAATACTTCAATAGGATGTTTTAGCATAATATTATTTAAATTTTCAGATAAGACCATATTTTTCAAATTAGGGCTAACGATTCCAATAACTCCAATACTTATATCTTTATAATCAATAATCTTATATGGCTGAAAAACTAAACTATTAGAATCCTCATAATATAAATTTGCTGCAAGAAAATTAAATTCTGCTTCCTTTGATAACCTTATCAAATTATCAACTCCAAATAAAAAATCATAATTCCCTGGAACCAAAGCATCATATTTCATTTCATTCATCCACTTAACTATTGTCTTTCCACTATCAACAATTCCCAATGGATGGCCTTGGAAAAAATTTCCTCCATCTAATAATAAAATCGGATTTTCTTTTACTTCATTTCTTAAATCATTCACATAATGAGAAAAACCAGAAGCTCCAATAATATCTGGGGGATTAGAAGGATTTATAAAATAAGCTTTTTGCAAATCTAAAGAACCATGCAAATCATTAGTTGTCACAATATCTACAGATTTATCAATTGAAAATAGAAACGTAAAGGATAAATGGAAGAATATAATATATCTAGAAAAAACTACCATTTCCCATACATTGGATTTGGTAAAATATATTTATTTATATTATTGTTATTCTTTGGAAAATCTCCCATTGCATCTCCTATATATAGGATAACATCAAAAGGCCCATATTCAGACATACGATTTGTACCATTGAAAACTTCTTTTCTTCTTACATCTTTTTTATCTTTCTTATTTAATCTTAATAAGTAAATATCTTTTTCATCGTAAATATTTAATTTTTTCATATTCTGTTTTGTTGCCTCTACTCTTGCATCCATTCTATTACTTATAAATATTAACTGTATATCTAATTTTCTAATTAAATCAATATATTTTTTAACTCCAGGAACAAGCTTTGCCTCTTCTCTATTAACCCATTTTGCCCAAGATTGCATATTAAATGTTTCACCATTATTAAAATTTTCAACTTGATATCTTGAATTGTCTAATACAGTTTCATCTAAATCCATAATAATTGCCTGCTGATTATGAGAATACAAATTCTTAGTCTGTATAGCTGCTTCAGCATATATTTTTTCACATAGCATATTATATTCATTAGATTTGACAACCCACCTAATATCATTTGGAAGTTTTGTATTATTTTCCGCTGATTTTTGAAAAAAATTTGGATTAAAATAAATAATACATAAAAGTACTATAAAAAAAGAAAACAAAGTTAGAATAATATTTTTTCTGTAAGTATACATATTAGAATTTCCATTTTAAGGTTGTTGAAATTGACAAATTACTATCTGTAATCATCTCACACTCAATACTGCAATCTAAACTACTATTATATGGAGAAGATACTGGGAAAATATCACCATAATTATAATTTGTTATATAATATGATAATGCAAAATCCAGATTTAAATTTTTATTAAATATTTTATTACTTCCCAAAGTAAATTGCGTAATAGGATTAAGGCTATTCATTATTTTTTCTTTATATAACAGACCCATTCTTATCGTTGACCCAAATTTAAATCTATGCTCAAAACCAAACTTATACTGACTTATATCATTTAATAGATTATCATAATTATTCTCATCTAGCTTATTATAGAATTCTCTATTAACTTCAAATACAAAAAGAGTTCTATATTGATCCAGCCTTAAACCAAATGTCATTTTTTTAGGTTTATAAAACTCAACACCTTTAAGCACAAAAATATATTCAGGTATTAGTGCTGGACTTTCTGAATTATATTCTAAAAAATAAGGAAGTCCTGAAATTTCAGAATAATCATAACCAGAATAATTATCTGATTTAATAATTGCAGAGGTCTCAACTGAAAATATAAATGAGCTCTTTTTACTATAAGGGAATGGGATTTCTACACTAAATGTTTCATATGTATCATATGGTGTATTCGTTGTATTTTGAATTTCTTCAATGTTTGATAAATTTGTATAATTTGTTAAGTACAATGAATTAGGATATTCATCAATAGTAATTATATCTTCTATTTTAGATTTTAAAACACGATTAATCGAACACCCTATAGATACAAACCCATCATTAAATGATATAGCATGTGAATAACCAAAGCCTAAAGAAAATAAATTTATTTCTCCTTTATTCTGATAACGATGAAAACCTATTAGAGGATCTTTAATTCCTATAAGCTGACCATCATCAAATGAGCCCTCTCCTCTAACTTGTTCTTCATAAAGATAATTAAA
>CAYVTK010000009.1:0-11994 GCA_964454465.1 uncultured bacterium
CCTCGTTTTATCATTTCAAATGAAGCAACTGGAGAATCTATTCCAGATGATAAAAGACTAATTGCTTTTTCCTGTGAACCTGATGGCAAACCAGAAAATCCTACGACCCTATTATACCCTACATATGTTTTATCTTTTAAAATCTCAATGATAATATTTAAGTCTGCATTAGATAGCTTGACTTTTTTCTTTGTCTTATCTTGTATATAAGCACCAAGCTCAACATTAACTTCAATTGATGTTTGTGCAAACTCTTTATAGTGACGTTTAGTTGTGACCCTAAATGAATCAAAGGTTTTCTCTGTAATTAAATGATCTATTGCTACCTTCATTTCACTAAGATCATTTTTAGTCTCAATCATTAAAATTGCACTACTAAGACCCATCACATTACTTAATCTTTCTCTAAATAAATTCCAATCATTAGGATCTACATTTTCTACAAGTACACGCGCAGAGACTAAACGTATTTTTTTATGTTTTAGATTTTTTAAATGTTTAGAAATATTTTGAATAAATTGTCTTTCAAAATAACCTCTATTATTTTTTTTTAAGCCGATTTCACTATAATGAATAAGTATAGAAAATTGAAAGGATTGTGATGACATGATGATTAAAAATAATCTATAATATTAGATAAAGGAACATCTTGTTGATCTCCAGTTTCCATATTTTTTATACACACTGTTCCATTTTTAATTTCATCATCTCCTATAATAATAACATGTGATGCCTTTAATCTATTTGCATCTTTCATTTGAGATTTTAAACTTCGACCAACTGTTTCAGTTAGAACAATAAAATCTTTTTTTCTTAAATCATTTGCAAGATTAAAGGAATATTTAAGAGAAGATTCTCCCATTGAAACAATATAAATATCAGGAGATTTTTCAATTATATTTGAATCAATATCAAGAGCCATAATTAATCTTTCAACACCAGCTGCAAATCCAATAGAAGGAGTAGTCTCACCGCCTAAATCTTCAACCAAATAGTCATATCGACCACCACCACATAATGCATTTTGTGATCCTAAAGTATTTGTCTGGATTTCAAAAACTGTTCTAGAATAATAGTCTAATCCTCGAACTAGATGATAATCAAGCGTATATGGGACATTCATATCATCTAATAAAGATAAAACTTTTTTTAAATGTTCACTGTCTTCTTGATCTAAATAATCAATAATTTTAGGAGCATCCTTTATTAATTCAATTTCAAAATCAATCTTTGTATCTAGCAATCTTAAAGGATTTGTTTTTAATCGCTTCTTGCTTGTATCTGTTAATTTATCTTCAAATTTTATAAAATAATGCTGTAGTGCTTCTTTATATTTTTTAAGGCTATCTCGGCTTCCAATACTATTTATTTTTAGCTCTAAACTCTTAATGCCTAATGCATCATATAATGAATAGGCCATGTATATAATCTCTGCATCCTGCTCTGGAAAAGATGATCCAAAGGCTTCTAATCCAAATTGTTTGAATTGTCTAAATCTACCCTTTTGAGGCCTTTCCCTTCTATATGAAGACCCTAAATAATATAGTTTATGTAATTTATTTTGTTTACCTAGTTGATGTTGAATATAACTTCTTACAACAGAAGCTGTTAGCTCAGGTCTAAGAGTTAGATTATTATCACCCTGATCTTTCCAGCTATACATTTCTTTTGAAACAATATCTGTTTCTTGTCCAATAGATCTTAAAAATAAATCAGTATTTTCAAATGAAGGTGTTCTAATTTCTTTATAACCAAATTTACTAAAATGATTATGAATATAATTTTCCACATATAGCCAAATAGAAGACTCCTGAGGTAAAATATCTTTTGTGCCCTTAATATTTCTAATAATTTCTTTCATATTATACTAAATCATCCTGTTCATTACTCATTTCCCATGTTTGAATAATTTTTTCTATTTCTTGAGATGAATTTACTTCTAAAATTTTAGATTTTATATCTGAATTTTTAATTAAATCTTGGAAAAGATTAATGATAACTCTATGTGCATTAGGTGTATTTATAGGTTCTAGAATTAGTATAATAAAATGACATAATAAACCATCAGGAGCATCATAATTCACTCCATCTTTTGATATTCCAAGAATAAAAATAGTATTATCTACTTCAATTGATGTATGATAATGATACGCAATACCTCTTCCAGAGGCCGAATTAAAAGCTTTTGCATCATCTTTCAAATATTTAAATAATTTATCACAGGATGTTAGATATTTTAAATTGATACAATGATCTAATAAATCATGTAAAATACCTTCTTTAGAATTAGATTCTAAAGAATAAAGTATAGTTGAATCATTTAATTTTTCTGAGAGCTTCATGACCAACCCCTTACTGTTGACTGTGTCACTCTTAATGATTGTAATCCTGGATCACTAATATTTATTCTAAGACCAAAACCCTTATTATAACCAATAGGAACCATAAAAAATTCAAACTCCCAACAGTGGAGAGATCTTTTAAACTCAAATTTGTAATATTCTATATTCATATCAACTAAATCTAAATAAATTTTATTTTTCATCTTCCACTTTTTAGATAAATATATATTGGATGTAATATCCAAATTTGTATATGTAATATCCCACTTATTTTCTAAATCATATTTTGCTGTCACATTAATGTTAAATTCAGCATCCCATATACTATTTTTGGAATTGCCATAAGACGATACAGACTTATTAGCATTTTCTATTGTTGATGAATTCATACTATCTGATGATTGCTCTCCTATAAGTTTATGACCAAAGCGTCTTGATATACTGGTTGTTAAAGATTTAAGTTCAAGGGATCTACCTTCAAATATATTTCTAATAGTATGTTGCATATTAATTCTTAAATATTCTCCACCCTGTTTATTTTTAAAGCTTATTTTTGAAAATAAATCACCAAATTTATCATTTTCAAAGTCATATGATGTATTAAAATTTAGACCTAGAATACTGCGCTTGATATATTCTCCTTCAGAATCTAATATTTTAGCTTGGAATAAATTTCTTAATGATAAATTAATAGAAGAGGATGAATTATTACTAATATTAACTCTATGATTAGAAAAATCATCAATATGTCCCTTTGTAATCTGTGATTTAGGATTATAAGAAAAATTCATGGATGGGGTCATGGTATGATGAATTGCAGATAATTTTCCTATATTAAAATTAAATAAACCAAATAATATTGTTTCAATATTTAATTTTAAATCATAGTCCGATGACCTTGCTTGAATTTCTGTTAAGTCATTATTTATAGACCACTTTTCATAAAAATTTAAAGTTGGCGTAATATTAAAAAGAGAGAGGTTCACAGGAAAGCTAAATTTTAATGTATGCGTTGCTCCTGGACTTATAATAGTAATTTGATCTTCTTCTATCCAATCTGTTCCATCTGAATTTGCATGCTTAGTATATGATTTATATTGATTTAAAAATGCTGCACTATAAGATAGAGATGTATTATGATACCACTGATCTCCTTTCCCAAATAATGATGAATTACGATATCTATAATCTAAACCAGGATAAGACTCATGCTTATAGGTATTTTCATCAGTGGAATCAGATGGAGATGGCACATTTAAATTTCTATCTGCAGATGCTCCAATAGAAAGTGACCCGTATAAACTACTTTTTGAGTAAAAAAGTTTTGAGTCTTCTGTTTGCTGTAACAATGCTGCATTATGATTATTCTCAATCATATTAATATCGTTTATATTATAATAACTATGATAATTATAATTAATTCTAATGTATTGCCTAGGATCAAAATCTTGATAATGTTGAAAATGAATTGAATAATCTTCTGAACTAAATGCTTTATCACCTAAATTAATAAAATCATCACTAACATTTAGCTGTCTCATATAATCTTTTATTTTTAAATGGCCTTCTATTTGATAGTTATACCATTTTTTACCATATAGCCTCTTGTAGTTAATGATAGATTTCATTCTAAAACTATCTTTATCATAAAAATCAATATATGTCAATATATCATAATAGTCATTAGGAGCATAATAATATCCTAAATCCTGAATCCAAGTTCCTAATGTACTACTATGACCAAAAGAAGGCATAATAAAACCACTTTTACTTTTACGATTAGAATTAGGTAAAATTGTTAGTGGAAGGTTTATTGCAGGAAAATCCTGTATATATAATACCATGGGCCTACTAACAATTTGTTCCTTACTATTAATAATTTTCATTTTATTACTTCCAAAATGATAGTGAGGCGTTTCTAAATCACAAGATGTAAAAATAGCATTTTGTATATAAACATCTTCATTTTTATCAGTTAAAAAATCATCCCCCTTAAAAATTCCCATATCCATTTTATTATATCCTTCAGTTATATTCCCTCTTTCTGTTTTTAAATCAAATATCATATATTCGCCATATGTTGGACTTTCTCCATCTGAAGATACAGAAGGTAATATCGAATCTTTTATTTTACTTTCAATAAGATTCAAATTTAAATCAGCTTCTATTTCCCCACCTTTTAACGTTGTCATTCCATAAATAACCTCAGCATTATCGATTAGTAGTGTTTTTTCTGTATTTAAATTATAATGTATTTGATTGGCTTGATAAAGTATTGGATTCATTATATCTTGGTTTTGTTGGTCTGGAATAAATTTCCCTATTACTCCTCCATTAACCTCCATTGCATCAATCGCATCATTATTAAATTTAATTAATATAGAATCTCCAGATACTTCATTGATACCTTTTATAATATTCTGTCTAATAACGTTAAAATTTGTAGAGGCCATACCAGATAGCAATATAAAATCAATTTGTTCTTTAGAATTAAAATCAACAAGAATATGGCTTGCATTCATTTGGTCTTCAAAAAATTGTACTTGATTATTATTATTTATTTTAAGGTAATGATGATTATAAAGATGAGCATTTGATATAATATGTAACTTATCTATTAAATTATTTTTATACTCTATTGATAAACTATCTCCAAGAACTATTCTTAGAGAATCTTTAAGAATAACATTACCCGTAGCATAATAAATGTCTTGTTGATTTTTAATAATAGTTAATTCATCACATTGAAGAGAATCTGTTTTTTCATACATTTTAACATTTCCGGATAAAATAACTTTATTTGAATCTGGAATTTGCATTGCTAAATCAGCATATAGCACCCTATCTCCATCTTCAACTTCCACATTCTTTTTAAATAAGTTCATTGTAACATCATTTTTCCGTGAACTTTCAACTGTTTCTGCAGAAAATTTTAATTTATTTTGAGCTAATACAAAAGAAAATAAAAAAATGTAGGATATAAGATGAAAAATAATCCTCTTCATTGAAAAATAAATATCATACCTTATATTGATTATCATAGATGCTAAATTATTTTTAAATTTACATAATATTTAATAACCATATAAATATTATGTGATTTTTATTTATGTTACATATTGTTATTAATATTATCTATATATATTAATCTTATAATATATAAGTTTAACTGGTCTATTGTAACAAATGGGAATTGGGAGAAGAGTATGTTTAAAAAATATTTATTTATTCTATTTATTATTAGTGGGATATATGCAACAAATAAAATTTATACTGAGCACTTTAATGCGTTTGATATAAAGAATCTGAATCCACAGACTATTGAAGTCAATGTTTCAGTTGGAGATTTAACATTTAATTCTATTAGTTTAAATGATGAAAATTATACGGAGCTATTAATAGATAATAGTTATCCATCAAAAAATATTGGTTCTCCAAACCTGCCAATGCTAAATAAAATTATTGAAATTCCTAGAGGAAGTTCAATAAGATTAGAAATAATTCAGGATGATATAGATATATACAATATAGAAAATTATAATATTAATAATCTGATAGTACCAGTACAACCATCTAATCCTAAAAGTGGGCCCAAAAATAATTTTATAATCAATCAAGATATATATGATACTAATTTTTTCTTTAAGAATGAGTTTATACAAGTTGTTGAAAAAGGACTAATAAGAGAAGTAAAAATTGCAAATTTAATGATTAGTCCTATCGAATATAATCCTATAGAGAATCAAATTATTTTACATAAAAATATCAAATTTAAAATCCATTTTGATGGAGCTAATATAGATTTAACAAATGAAAAAAAAATAAAAGCATATTCTCCTTATTTTGAACCTATTTTTTACAACTCTATATCTAATTATATCTCCCCAGATTTATTAGAAACTAGAGAAAATGATTTTATAGAAGATGTAGTTAGTTATATTATTATTTCTGATCAATCTTTTTCTAATAGTCTAGACTCTTTTGTTAATTGGAAAACTCAAAAAGGTTTTGATGTCACTATTGCATATACAAACGAAATTGGGTCATCAGCAAATGCAATAAAAAGCTACCTCCAAGATCAATATAACAATCCTAATGGAGCAGTTCCTACATTTGTTCTTCTTGTAGGAGACACGCCGCAAATTCCAGCATCTTATTCAAGCGGAGGACATGTATCTGACTTAGATTATTGTGATTATACAAACGATAATCTACCTGATGTTTTATGTGGAAGATTTTCAGCACAAAGCGCAATACATGTTAGTTCTCAGGTAAATAAAACTCTGGAATATGAACAATATACGATGCCAGACCCAAGTTTTCTAAGCCAAGTATTAATGATATCTGGAGTAGATGCTAGTTTTGCACCAACCTATGGTAATGGACAAATAAACTATGGAAATAGCTATTATTTTAATAATGAAAATGGAATTAATTCTAATACATTTTTATATCCTGCATCTGGAAGTTCTGCAAATCAAATTTTAAATCTTGCAAATCAAGGAATGGCTTTTATCAATTATACTGCACACGGCTGGGAATCTGGTTGGGCTGACCCTGAATTTGATGTAAATGATGCAAATAATATGTCTAATACTGGAAAATATTCAACAATGGTCGGTAACTGTTGTTTAACAAATGCTTTTGATTCAGGAGCATGTTTTGGTGAGGCCTTACTAAGAAAATCAAATGCTGGAGCCATCGGTTATATTGGAGGTTCTGATGTAACATATTGGGATGAAGATTTTTGGTGGGGAGTAGGATCAGGGAATATTAGTTCTAACCCATCATATAATAATACAGGGCTTGGAGTTTATGATGGAATGTTTCATCTTCAAAATGAACAAAATTGGGCTGTTGTGAATAGTGCTATTATTATGATTGGTAATCTTGCAGTAGCACAAGCTAATGGAATGGATGATTATTATTGGGAAATCTATCATTTAATGGGAGATCCATCTATCTCTACATATCAAGGTATTCCAACAACTAATAGTGTAAATCATGATATTTTTGTTCCTATTGGTACAGAAGCTATTGAAGTTCAGGCAGAAGCACACTCTTATGTAGGATTATCTCAAGATGGTAATTTAATTAGCGGTGGAACTGTTGATGAATCTGGTTTTGTAGTACTTGTTTTTGATCCTATTAATGATGCAGGAACTATCGATTTAACTATTACTGGACAAAATAAAATACCTTATTTTTCTGAAATTTTTGTTGCTTCTCCTGATGGAGCATATACAACTGTAAATTCTGTAGATATTAACTATGGTGGTGATAATGTTATATCGATTGGAGAAACAATCAATATGACTGTTGAGGTTGAAAATATTGGTTCAGAAACAGCATCTGAAATAGAATTATTATTATCAAATAGTAATACCAGCCCTTATATTCAAATCATAGATAATAGTGCAATAATTACAAATTTAGATGTTAGCGAAACAGCAACTATAAATTTAGTCTTTACGGTATCTGTAGACTGTCCATATGGTCATAATTTTTCTTTGGATTTATCGATGTCTTCTGAAGAAAGTTCTTGGGAATCAACATATTCATTAAATGTTGAGCCATTAATAGAATCCTTTGAAAGTGAGTCATTTGATACATTTTTATGGGAGTTTTCTGGTGATGCTAACTGGATAATTGAAAGTAATGGATTTATAGGTGAATCAGTATCAGCTAAATCCGGTACTATTGATCAT
Source organism: uncultured bacterium (assembly GCA_964454465.1). Taxonomy (GTDB): domain Bacteria; phylum Fidelibacterota; class Marinisomatia; order SCGC-AAA003-L08; family D37C17. The sequence continues at coordinate 8,051 of CAYVTK010000009.1, forward strand.
GACATGACATCAGAAATTCTAATTACTATGAATATTGTTGAAGATGGTCAAATCATATTTGATAAAAAAGTTTCATGCGAGGACGTTGGGTCCCAAAGTGGAAATTACTACGATTATTTGGCATTTTATATTGATGGTATAGAACAAGGGAAATGGGCTGGGGAAATTGCTTGGTCTCAAAACTCTTTCAATGTATCATCTGGAGAACACACATTTTTATGGAAATATAATAAAGATTCTGGTGTTGTAAGTGGGAGCGATGCTGTATGGATTGATAATATTATTTTTCCTCCTTCGTATTACTCTGCTATAATGTTAGGAGATATTAACCAAGATGGCAATATAAATATTCAAGATGTTATTTTGTCTGTTAATATTATTTTATCATCATTAGAATATAATCCTGCGGCAGATTTAAATGAAGATGGAGTAATTGATGTGCTTGATATTATTAATATTGTAAATATGATTTTAGGATAATGATTAAAACCATAATCATAAATAGTATAATATTGGGGCTTTTACTAGCTCAACAAAGTATTGGAGGGCTTCCTTATAGCATAGAACATGGTTTGCCAAATCCATATAATCAAATAACACTCCCACTATTGAATATTGAAGAACTTTTAGAAGAGGATAAAAATGCTCCATTAGCAACGCCGTTTCGATATGGATATAAATTTGATGTTAATCTATCTTTAAATAATTCTGGAGAATGGTTTGATGTAGAAAATGGAGGTAGAATATGGAAATTAACAATCAAGAGTCAAGACGCATTTGCTCTATCACTAGAATATAATGAATTCTATCTTCCTGTTGAGTCAACATTATTTATTTATAATGAAGATTATTCCATGATTTTAGGTGGATATACAAATGCAAATAATCAATCTGATATGCTGTTCTCTACACCTTTAATTCAAGGGGATATAATACATTTAGAATACTATGAACCCAGCAATGTTTATGGAGAGGGAATTATTAATATAAATAACGTGATTCATGATTATAGAGATATTTTAAATTTTTCTCAAATAAGAGAAAGTAGATCCTGTGGTGATAATGTTGTTTGTAATAGTGCTGATTCTTATGAAGACCAAATCAATGCAACATCTTTTCTTGATATGGGAGGGTATATATGTAGTGGCTCTATGGTTAATAATACTAGCTTTGACTTAACTCCATATTATTGGACTGCATGGCATTGTGTTGTAGGAGATAATCCAAGCACATTTAGATTTTACTTTAACTATGAAACAAGTTCTTGTAGTGGAAGTTGGGCTAGTCAGGGGTCCTACGAGTATGGAGGAGTTTTGCTTTCTGATTCAGATGGAATGGATCCAGATTATGCACTGATATTAATTACTGATAATACTATTTCTAATGGTATTTTTTATGCAGGTTGGGATACTTCATCTAGCAACCCTACAATTGCATGCGGTGTGCATCACCCTGGCGGAGATCCTAAAAAAATTAATTTTGATAATGATACAGCATATGGCTCTGGTCCAATAAATTGGGGAGATCCTGATTATGATGGATTTAATGAATCTTCTCCCTCTGGATCTCATTGGAGAGTATATTGGGATGATGGTGGAACAGAAGGAGGCTCTTCTGGATCTCCTGTATATAATAGTGATGGTCAATTAGTGGGACAATTATCAGGTGGGTCTGGTGATTGTAATAGCAGTAATGATACAGAAGATTATTATGGAAAATTTTCACGTGCATTTAATGACGTATCACAATGGCTTGATCCTTTAAATACTAATGCATCAGAAATAGATGGGACCTATGATGGTACTAATAACTCAGATTCAGATGGAGATGGGGTTGCAGATAATCAAGATTCAGATGACAATAATCCTTATATATGTTCAGATGATGATTCTGATACATGTGATGATTGTACAAATGGCTCCTATGATACTTATAATGATGGATGGGACTATGATGCAGATGGCTTATGTGATGCAGGAGATGTCGATGATGATAATGATGGCTCTATTGATAATGAAGATAGTAATGATAATAATCCATTTATTTGTTCAGATACTGATAATGATACATGTGATGACTGTGCATCAGGAACTTATAATCCCGCAAATGATGGACTAGATGATGATGGAGATGGGATATGTAATAGTGGAGATTTTATATTAGGTGATGCAAGCATGGATGGCATTGTAAATATCTTGGATGTTGTTGTTGTTGTTAGCCATATTATGGGTATTGATATATTAAATGAAAACGCTCAACAGGCTGCCGATGTCAATCAAGATGAGCAAGTTAATATCATTGATGTAGTTACCATTGTTAATTTTATTTTAGGATAAATTTGAAAAATCTAATTATAATTTTATTTTTTGTGCTGTTGTCAGCTCAAAAAAATAATGCAGAGCACCTCCTACCTAACCTGTCAACTCAAGTTACCTTACCATTTTTAAATGTTGAGCAACTTTTAGAAGAAGATAAAAATGCTAGGCCCGGGACTCCATTTAGATATGGATATAAATTTGATGTTGATTTCTCTTTAAATAATTCAGGAGAATGGGTTGAATTAGAAAATGCTGATAGACTATGGAAATTCACAATAAAAAGTGAGGGTGCATTAGGTCTATTTTTTAATTCTAATGCATTTTATCTTCCTGTTGGGAGCGAATTGTTTATTTATAATGATGATAGGTCTATGTTTAGGAAATATACAAATACCGATAGTAAAGCTAGCATGTCATTTTCTAGTTCTTCAATCAAAGGAGATATCATGCACCTTGAGTATTATGAACCCTATAGCGTTTATAATGAGGGAAGCATCAATATTATTTCTATTATTCATGATTATAAAGATATATTTAATATATCTAGAGATATTAGGGATGAATCCTGCGGAGATGATGTTTCAGAACATCTTGATGAATATAGAATGCAAATTAATGCAACAGGATTACTTGATACTAGACAAGGAAATATTTGTACTGGGACACTATTAAATAATGAATGGGAAAATCACTTAGGTTATTATTGGACTGCGTGGCACTGTGTAAATGACTATATAGGTAGCGAAAGTCTTACTTCAATCTATTTTGAAAATTTTAGATTCTATTTTGATTTTATAGCAGGAAATCAATATAGTTATGAGGATTTTGAAAACTACGCTACAGGTGCATCATTACTGGCTCATTCAGATGGTATGAATCCAGATTATGCATTAATGGTTATTAATGATTTTAGTCGGATAGAAGCAGATGAGCTTTGTTTTTCAGGTTGGGATGCCTCTCATTCACAAAATAGTAACTCTAATCCTCCAATGCTTGGAATTGGAGTACACCATCCAAGCGGACATCCTAAAAAAATGATTTTTGACCAAGGAGAGAATGCTGTTAGTTATCCAGGAGAAGTTACATGGAAATTTGAAGAAGAAGAGATACAATCTCAACCACATTATCATTGGCAGGTAGAATGGAATGAAGGATCAACTGCTCCAGGTTCTTCTGGTTCAGGTTTATTTAATGATCAGGGATTACTTGTTGGTCAATTATCTGGAGGAAATGCTGACTGTACAACACCAGCTATGTTAGAAGAAGATTGTACTTCCATAACTTTAAAAGAGGACTGCCTAGATACAGTTGGCTGTGCATGGATGACTTCTGGAACCTGTATATTAGCTCTAGAACAAGATTTTTATGGGAAATTTTCACATGCATTTTTTGATGAAACTATTAATGTACCTAATGGAGAGACGGTTCAGCACTATCTCGATCGTGATAATACAGGAATAACATCTATGAATGGAACGTGCATATGCCATCATATCCCTGAGGGTGCATGTAATTGTGCGGGCGATGTGCTTGATAAATGCGGTATTTGTGATGGTGGTGGCCCCCAATTTCCATGTGAAGATCAATATGGTATAGTCCAAGCTATATTATGCTCACAAGAGGCTT